>JBFZAX010000195.1:0-3317 GCA_041308805.1 Candidatus Omnitrophota bacterium
GCGTCCGGCACGGTGATCGACGCCAACGACTTCAAAAGGGTCGGCGTGCCATAATAGTCGATGTGCAACCCCTCCACCAAATGGGGCGAGGCCCGGCCCGTGCGGATCTCGGAAAAGCTCCGGCGGCAAGCCTCCATCGCCTTCTTCATCTTGGATTCCGTATCGTGGACAAGCTCTCTGGTGGTCATCTCTCCCTCCTTCGGCGCACCCTCTCTCGGCCGCTAAATAACAGCGGGGACCGCCCTTCCTGGGCCGAGGGGGATCGCATCCTCTTGGGTAGACCTTATGAATTCAGGCGCACGGGGCTGGCGTCGATCAAATCGCTGACAACGGAGAGGGGCCGGACCGCCTCTTCAGTGGACGACGGTCCCCAGCTGCTCCCCCAGAATGATCCTCTTGATATTGCCTTGCTTCTTCACGTCGAAGATGACGATCGGCAGCTTGTTGTCCATGCAGAGGCTGACGGCGGTGGCGTCCATCACTTTCAGCTCTTTCTTGAGGACGTCCAGGTATTTCAACGATGAGAACTTCTTCGCGGTCTTGTCCTTGAAAGGATCGGCGGAGTAGACGCCGTCGACCTTGGTGGCCTTCAGGATCGCGTCGGCGCCGATCTCCATCGCCCGCAGCGCCGCCGCGGTGTCGGTCGTGAAATACGGATTCCCCGTCCCCGCGACGAAGATGATGACCCGGCCCGTCTCCAGATGGCGCACCGCCCGGCGGCGGATATAAGGCTCGGCGATCTGATGCATCTCGATCGCGGTCATGACCCGCGTCTGCACGCCCTTCTTCTCGACGGCATCCTGCAGGGCCAGGCCGTTGATGACAGTCGCCAGCATCCCCATGTAGTCGCCGACCGCCCGTTCGATCCTGAAATGCGTCGCCCCCCAATGCCCCCGGAAGATGTTCCCCCCGCCGAGAACGATCGCGATCTGGACTCCCAGCTGATGGACCTCGACGACCTGTTCCGCCAAAGAGTCCAATACGGAAGCGTCGATGCCGTGGGCCTGGCGGCCCTGAAGGGCCTCGCCGCTGAGCTTCAAGACCACCCGCTTATAACAAGGCTTATTTTTCATCCTCACCGAGGCGGAAACGGCAGAACCGGCGGATAACGATGTTCTCGCCGATCTTGGCGATCGCGGCCGTCAATTGATCCTGGATGGTCACCGACTGATCCTTGATGAACGGCTGGTCCAGGAGACAGTGAACCTTATAATAGTCCTGTTTCTCCTTGTCGTTGAAATCTTTCAACAGGTCGGCCGGGACATCGCCCCTCTTCAGGTGCTTCGGCTCGGTCGCCGCGATCTGCATGGTGATATCTTTGCAAAAACGGATAAAGTCCTCGTTGCGGGCCACAAAATCCGTCTCGCAATTGATCTCGGCCAGCACGCCGATCTTGTTGCCCAAATGGACATACGACTCGATGCGGCCCTGGCCGGTCGTGCGGCTCGCCTTTTTGGCGGCGATCTCCAAGCCGCGCTTCTTGAGAAGCTCCGAGGCTACCGCCAGATCGCCCTTCGCATCATCCAGCGCCACCTTGCAATCCCCGACGGAAGCGCTCGTCAATGTCCTCAGCTGCTTGATCAACTCGATTGAAACAGCCATCGCGCCTACTCCTTGCCTTTCCCGGGATGGGTCGTCTTGCGGCCCCGGGCAGACCTGTCTTTGGACGACTCTTCTTTGTCAATGGAAAGCTTCTTGATCACTTCCTCTTCGATCTCGGGAGCGATCCCCATCGGACCCTCGGCGGCCCCCGCCTCGGAAGCCTCTTTATCCTCCATTTGCTTAATGGCCGCCTTGACCTGGTCGGCGCGGTTGCGGCCTTCCAGGGCGCTGTCGGCCATCAAATGCGTGATAAGCCGGATCGACTTGATGGCATCGTCATTGCCCGGGACCGGATACGAGATCAGGTCGGGATTGGAATTCGTATCGATCAACGCGACGACCGGGATCTTCAAACGACGGGCCTCCAGGACAGCGGTCTCCTCCTTCTTCGAATCAATAAGAAAAAGAGCGCCCGGCAGCCGGTCCATCTCGATGACGCCCGAAAGGTTCTTAACGAGCTTCTCTCGCTCCTTGTTCAACGCGGCGATCTCTTTTTTGGTCAGGCTCTCAAAAATACCGTCCTTCTCCATCTGGACGATCTCTTTGTAACGCTTGATGCTCTTTTTGATGGTCTGGAAGTTGGTCAAAAGCCCTCCCAGCCAGCGGTGGTTGACATAAAAAGCCCCGCAGCGTTTGGCCTCTTCCTCGATCACTTCCTGGGCCTGCTTCTTGGTGCCCACAAAAAGGATCGGCTTGCCCTGAGCCGTGACATCCGCCACAAAGGCCCTCGCCTCGTTCAAAAATCTCTCCGTCTTCTCCAGGTCGATGATATAAATACCGCTCTTCTCTCCGAAAATAAAGGGCTTCATCTTCGGATTCCATCGCTTGGTCTGATGCCCGAAATGGACACCTGCTTCCAATAATTGCTTAATGATCTCAGTAGTCAACGGTTCCCTTCTCCTTTCCTCTTTCGCCTTCCTCAGCGCAACTCTATCAGATTATCTGCCGGGACTCCCTCCGGGCGCAGAAAAACCCTCCCCGCCCACCCCCCAGGTCAGGACCTCGAAGATTTCCGTGAGAGTGATTTAAAGTCCATATAATATATCACAAAGCTCTTTTTTTTCAAACAAAAATTTCAGGCCTGAAACTGCATGTCATGGAGCCGTTTGTAGAGACCGCTCCGGCCTAAAAGCTCCTCATGCGTCCCTTCCTCCACGATCCGCCCTTCGTTCAATACCAGGATCCGCGTGGCATGCTTAACCGTGGAGATCCGATGGGCGATGACAAAGACGGTACGCCCCTGCATAAGAATATTAAGCGCCTCTTGGACCAACCGCTCAGATTGAGTATCCAGTTGAGAGGTCGCTTCATCGAGGATGAGGATAGGCGGGTCTTTAAGGATGGCCCGGGCGATGGAAAGACGCTGCCGCTCGCCCCCGGAGAGCTTCACCCCCCTGTCGCCGATATAGGTGTCGTACCCTTGCGGCAGGCTCATGACGAAATCATGGGCAAAAGCGCTCTTGGCCGCGCGGACGATCTCTTCAAAAGACGCGTCGCGCTTTCCGTAGGAGATATTGTCTTTGACGGAATCGTTGAAAAGGATCGTCTCCTGGGTCACCATGGCGATCTGCTTTCTAAGACTTTTGAGCTGGAAGGTCCGGATATCCCGGCCGTCCAGGAGAATCATCCCCTTGTGGGGATCGTAGAATCGCGCCAGCAGGTCCACCAGCGTGCTCTTGCCTGCGCCGCTGGGCCCCACCAGGGCGATGATATCC
>JBFZAX010000196.1:0-3502 GCA_041308805.1 Candidatus Omnitrophota bacterium
AACCTTTTGCGGGAAGGGACGCTGGAGTCCCACATCAAAGGCAAGAGCAAGCTCGCCGGGCTGGTCGATTATTTCGTGAGCCTGTATCGCGATTATTTTTAGGTCCGTTCGTCTTTCTGCAACAAAGCCTTCCTTAGAAAAGTCTCAACGTTTCAACGTGGTCGATAGTCAATAGTCTATGGTCTATTGTCAATGGAAAGGACCGATGTCCGAGGTCGGATCTTTCGGACTTCCGGTTTCTGGCTTCCGACTTCGGTTCTGGTCATAGACAATCGACTATCGACCATTGACTATAGACTGATCCGCTTTAAGAGTTCATCCAAATAAATCGTTCATTTTATCCAAGCCGGCTCGAATTGACACCGACGACCTTTTGTGTTAAGGTGGCCCCTCAGGCATTTTTGAGGGGCCGATGATCCGAGAGAACCTGGCGGTTGTCAGAGGAAAGATCGAGGCCGCCGCGGCCCGCGCCGGCAGGCCGGCCGGAGCCGTCACGCTCGTCGCGGTGACCAAGGGGGTGGCCGCGCCCCTTGTAGCCGAGACGGTGAGGGAAGGGGCTCTTCATTTGGGGGAGAGCAAGGTTCAGGAGGCCGCGGCTAAGCGTCTTTCGGTCGAGAAGCTTCTGGGGCGGATAGAGCGCCCTGTTCATTGGCACATGGTCGGGCACCTGCAGACGAACAAGGTGCGGGACGCGGTGAGGATCTTCGATCTGATCCATTCCGTGGATAGCGTGCGGCTCGCCCGGGAGATCGACCGCCAGGCTGCGCGGCTCGGCAAGACGCAGGAGATCTTGTTGCAGGTCAATCTCGCCGCAGAAAAGTCTAAATCGGGCTTCGCGGCGTCGGAGTCCCTGCGCGCTTTTAAAGAGGTCCAAGGGCTTGGTTCTTTGCGCGTGGCCGGCTTGATGACGATCGCGCCGCTCGCCGCCGGCATGGATCAGGCCCGGGGTTGTTTCAGGGCCTTGAGACAACTGCGGGACGATATCGAACAGGCGGCAGGGGGTTCCTTGCCGGAGCTTTCGATGGGGATGACGGATGATTTTGAGGCGGCGGTCGAAGAGGGCGCGACGATGGTTCGCGTCGGCCGCGCGATCTTCGGGGAGAGGCAGGCGTAGCGCGATGAAAGAGTTGAAGATCGCCATGGTCGGCTGCGGCAATATGGGGTCGGCGCTCGTCGAGAACATTCAAAAGAAACTCAAGCCGCAGGGGTTGTATATCTTTGATATCGATAAGGGCCGGCAGGAGAGCCTTGTCCGGGGATTCGGCGCCATCGCTTCCCCCGGCATCAGGGCCGCTGTCCAGGAGAGCGTTGCGGTCATCGTGGCGGTCAAGCCTCAGGATATAGGCCCGGTCCTTGATGAGCTGGCAACGGTGCCTGGTCGGTCCATCATCTCTATCGCCGCCGGGATCACGCTGGGTTTTATGGAAGAGGTCCTGGGCGCCGGCGCTCGCCTCGTCCGGGCGATGCCGAATCTCAACGCGCTGATCGGACACAGCGTTACCGCGCTGAGCCCTAATGCTTCCTGCGGCCCTCAGGCGCTGGCTGTCGCGGAGGACATCTTCCGTTGCGTGGGGGAGGTGGTGCGCGTTCCCGAGTCTCAGATGGACGCGGTGACGGCGATCTCCGGCAGCGGTCCGGCTTTTGTCGCTTATCTGATGGATGCGCTCAGCGATGAGGTCATGGAGCGCGTGATGCGCGAAGAGGCCCAGCGATTCGGTATCGACGCAGAGGTGGCCCGCGTGCTGGCCCAGGGGACGATCGCCGGGACGCGCCTCATGACGTCGGTCAACTTTGACAGGGATATCCTGGTCAAGCGCGTCTCATCAAAAGGCGGCACGACCGAGGCGGGCATGAAAGTCCTGGCGCAGGAGGGCAAGACCGCGGCATCGTTGGCGCACGCGATCCGGGCCGCGCGCCGGCGTTCCGAAGAATTAGCGAGGAGGGTTTAAATGGGCAAGATCGGCGTCATCGGCGGCAGCGGCATCTATAAGATGGAAGGCCTCAAAAAGGCCAAGGAAGTCAAAATGAAGACGCCTTTCGGCGATCCCTCGGATGTTTTCCGCTGCGGGGAGCTCAACGGCGCCGAAGTGGTTTTTTTGCCGAGGCACGGGGCCGATCATACGATCAGCCCTTCCGAGATCAATTACAGGGCCAATATTTTCGGGATGAAGAAATTGGGCGTGAGCCGCCTGATCTCGATCGCGGCGTGCGGCTCCCTGAAAAAAGAGCTCAGGCCGCTGGATTTTGTGTTGCCGGACCAGTTCGTCGACCGCACCAACAGCGGCCGCAAGATGACGTTTTTTGAAGGGGGCATCGTTGCGCATGTCAGCTTCGCGGACCCGGTGTGCCCTCATTTGGTGCAGGCGATCTACGAAACAGCCCAAGGATTGAAGATGAGCGTACATAAGGGCGGCGCTTACCTTAATATGGAGGGGCCCGCGTTCTCCACAAAAGCGGAATCCCGGCTCTACCGCTCCTGGGGGATGGATATCATCGGGATGACCAATATGGCCGAGGCCCGTCTGGCCCGCGAGGCCCAGATGTGTTTCGCGACGATCGCGGCGATCACCGATTATGACTGCTGGTATGAGTCCGAGGAGTCGGTCACGGTGGAGATGGTCATCCGTAACCTGACGAAGAACGCGGATAACGCCAAGGCGCTCGTCAAGGCGTGCGTTTCCCGGAAGAGCGCGGCGCCTTCGTGCGCGTGCCAGGAGGCCCTTAAGTACGCCATCGTGACGCATAAGGACGCGATTCCGCCGGCGCTGAAGAAGAAGCTGTCGGTGATTGTCGACGGGGTTTTGTAGATAAAGTTTTAGCGGAGTCTATAGTCGATAGTCTATGGTCTATTGTCAATGGAAAGAAACGAAGTCCGAGGTCCGATGTCCGAGGTCGGATTTTTCGGACTTCCGATTTCCGACTTCGGTTCTGGCCATAGACAATCGACCATTGACCATCGACTATCGACTTATTCGTGTTAAGAGTTCACCCAAATAAATTGTTCATTGGAGTGATTTTCAAAGGCTATGGATTATAAGAATACCATCAATCTTCCCAAGACCGATTTCCCGATGAAGGCGAATCTCAGCCAGCGGGAGCCGCAGATCCTCGCCGAATGGGAGAAGATGGGCCTGTACGGCGCGCTGCGGTTCCAGGCCAAAGGCCGGCCCCTGTTCATCCTTCACGACGGGCCACCGTACGCCAACGGCCGTATCCATATCGGCCACGCGCTCAACAAGATCCTCAAGGATATCGTGGTGCGTTACAAGAGCATGCGCGGTTTCGACGCGCCGTACATCCCGGGCTGGGATTGTCACGGCCTGCCTGTCGAGCATCAGCTTTTCAAAGAATTGAAGATCGCCAAAGACCAGATCGACCGGGTCGCCTTCCGAGCCAAAGCGCATGCCTACGCGATGGGGTTTGTCGATGTCCAGCGGGAGGAGTTTAAGCGCCTGGCCGTCATGGGCGATTGGGAGCATCCCTATCTGACCCTTGATCCGTC
>JBFZAX010000197.1:0-6302 GCA_041308805.1 Candidatus Omnitrophota bacterium
GGCGGCTATCCTGGCGCACGAGGTGGGGCACATCGCCGCCAAACATTCGGTCAAGCAGCTGCAGGCGGCCCTGGGATACAATGTCTTGCTGGGCGTGGCCCTGGTGGGGCTGGGCACCAAAGATCCTGCTCTGGCCCAGAACGTTTCGGGCTTATCGAACACCGTCTATGCTCTCTTGTCGCGTGGGTATAGCCGCGAGGATGAGTTTTTGGCGGATAAGCTCGCTGTCAAGTACACCGCTGCAGCGGGCTATGATCCGAACGGCATGGTCCGCGTTTTAGAGCTTCTCAATAAAGAAGCGGGCCCCAGCGGCCGCGTCTTCGAGGTCCTGAGCACGCATCCCCGCATGGTGGAGCGCATCGAGCGGACCAAAAAAGAGATAGCGGCTTTGGCAACCGCCGAGGATGTGGTATAATTATTCCATATTGTAGATTGTCTCCATCCCGCTACGCCGGGCTGAATAGGACATTGAGGATCGGCTACGCGGGATGTCACTAAATGTGCCTTCGGCACATATTAAGGTGTTCCATGAAAAAAATCCTCGTTATCGATGACGAAAAAGACATTTTAGAGTCCATCGCCGGTCTTCTGCGCCGCACGGGTTATAAGCCGTTAACCTCCGAGACAGGCCAAGGCGGTTTTGATCTGGCTGTTCAAGAATCCCCGGACCTGATCGTCCTGGACCTCATGTTGCCGGATCTGGACGGCGGCGAAGTGGCGCAACGGCTCCTGGGCCATCCGGCGACGCAGGGCATTCCCATTATCTTTCTGACGAGCGCTTTCACCAAACAGGAAGAATCCTCTTTGGGCCCCATGATCGACAGCCGGTATGTCGTCATCGCCAAGCCCTGCACCTCCCAGCAGATCCTTAATCTCATCAAAGACCGCATCGGTCCCAGCGCCTGATATGCGCCTGCAGGTTTTTTTATCCCATGCCGGCGTCTCCTCCCGTCGCAAGGCCCTCGAGATCATCCAGGCAGGACAGGTGACCGTCAACAGCCGCAAGATCACGGAGCCGTCTTTTGATATTGACCCGGCCAAAGATGATGTCGTCTGCGCGGGGCAGAAGGTCGGGTTGGCCCGGAAGATCTATATCCTCTTGCATAAACCCGAAGGCGTCGTCTCCACGGTCAAAGACAAGTTTGCCGAGAAGACCGTCGTCGATCTCCTGCCCGTTTCGCTGCGCGGGGTCTATCCGGTCGGCCGGCTCGATAAGGACTCGACAGGGCTGCTCGTTTTGACGAATGACGGAGAGCTCGCTCATCGGTTGAGCCATCCGTCTTTCGAGACGGAGAAGGTGTACAGGGTTTTTTTGAACCGGCCTTTGACCGAAGAGGACCGTCGGACCCTGGAGGCGGGTATGATGCTCGAGGGGACAAGGACCGCGCCTTGCCGCATCAAGATATTTTCTGACGCTGTCATCGAAGTCATCCTTCACGAGGGCCGCAAACGGCAGATCCGTCGGATGCTGGGCCTGTTAAGATACCATGTTGTCAGCCTTCAGAGGACCCGGCAGGGCTTTTTGACATTGGGGGATCTTGAGCCGGGCGCATGGCGATTTTTGACGGCTGAAGAGATCAAAAAACTCTGTGCGTGATGCGGCCCTATCTTGTTTTATCCGATCGTCAGGGAAATATTTTTACGCACCCGCGCTTGAAGATGTTGGGATCCGGCGCGGGATTTTTTTCACTACCCATGGGCGAGGAGCTGGCGCCTTTACCGCAGGGGAGTTCTTTCTATTTCATGCCGGGTCATCTGGCGTTTGGCTGGGATGATGCTTTTGGGGAGGCGGTCGCTGTCCCGACTTTCCAGGGCCAGGATGTCTATCCTGTAGCCGCTTTCTGCGTGCCGGGGTTCACGCGCCTCTATTGGCCAGCGGCAAAAAAGACGGATCCGCGCGTCACCTTACCTTTATGGCCCTATACAGCCGTCGGTTGGCAGCGCGGCCGGTTCTTCGCAGCGGCTGTGGCGGTCGATGCGCAGCGCAGGCAGCGCCCTTTTTATTATCGTTACGAACAGAGGATGGAAGAGGGCATCAGGGCATTCCGGAGGGCGTTTCCCAAGAATCGCCTCTTGAGGCATTTAGTTCATTGCAGCCGCGCGTATCGATGCCGCAATGCCCAGGACTTGTTTTTGGGTCGGGGCGAGGCGCCTGTGCCGGTATCTCCATCCTGCAACGCGCGATGTCTGGGGTGCATCTCTGCGGCCGAATGCGACGCCACGTCGTCGCATGAGCGTATTTCATTTGTGCCGTCAGCTCAGGAGATCGCCGAGATCGCCCTGGCGCACATCAAGAACACGCGTGGCCGCGGCCTGGTGAGCTTTGGCCAGGGGTGCGAGGGCGAGCCGCTTCTGGAGTTTGAGACGGTGCGGGAGGCGATCCGGCAGATCCGCTCCCGCACGCGGGCCGGCACGGTCCATATGAACACCAACGGCGCTATGCCGGATCGCCTGGAGCGGCTGGCCGCGGCCGGGCTCGACAGCGTGCGCATCAGCACCGTCAGTTTCCGTCGGGAAAGCTATGACGCCTATTACAGGCCGCGCGGTTATGGCGGATCGGATGTTCTGTCTTCTTTTCGCCTGGCTCACAAGAGCGGTCTTTTTGTCTCCTTGAACCTGCTGGTCGCGCCGGGTTTTACGGACAGGGGATCCGAGGCCAAGGCGCTCTGCGGGTTTTTGAAGAAAGGTTTTGTCGATCTTCTGCAGTGGCGTAATCTCAGCATGGATCCCGAGGTCTTTTTTCGCCGCATGCCTGTTTCTGACGGGAGACCGCAGGGCTTATTCTCGCTCATGAAGAGAGTCAAGAAGGAGAAAAAAACCCTGAGGTACGGTTATTTTAACCTGCCTAAACAGCGATTCGGCCGGATCAGGCAAGAGGATTGAAAAAGAGTCGTTTTCGTGGTACCCTTACCCTAGTGATCCAACCGGCTCAACGTGAGGTTGGCATGGCGGGAAGGTAAGGGAAAATTGGGGGACCCAAAGGGGGTCTCCTTTTGTTTTTGTGGGGATGAGGAGCGTCGTGTATGGATGAAGAAAAGATCCTGGCGTCCGGAATGAATCCGGAAAACCCGGATATGCCGCTCGTCTACCGGCTCTTGTATCAGCTTGTGGACGAAAAGTACCAGCCTCTTTTGGATGAGTCCAGCGACTTCATGTGCATTGCGGACCGGGAGGGTAAGCTTATCTACGTCAACAAGAACCTGGCCGATTCGCTGGGTTATACCAAAAAAGAACTTTTGCAACGGCACATGAACGATGTGATCGACGTCGAAGGTTTGCGCGTCTTCTCGGAGAGGGCCAGGGAATTCTTGAAGACCGGCAAGATCAAGATCGATCCCATGGTCCTGGTGACAAAGTACGGCGGCCGCGTCTCGGGCGAGATGAGCGCCATGGCTTTTTATGATAACGCGGGCAAGTGTTGCGGTATCAAAGCGGTCTTCAGGGACAGGACAAAGTTTTTGGCGATGGAGCGTTTGGAGAAGAAGTATGAATCGATCCTCGAAGACGGGATCGATGCCCTGGACCACGTCATCATCATCCTGGACAAAGACCGGCGGGTCCGCTGGGCGAGCACCAGCATCCAGAAGTATTTCTGTCTGGATAAGTCCGAGATCGTGGGACAGGATTTTTGTGATCTCTTGATGGCCAAGGTCGCGCCCCTGATGGCCGATGTTGGCCAGTTCCGGGCTAATATACGCGCGGCCTATGAGGCTGAAGCGGGGATCAGCGGCTTTGAATGCGCCCTGCGCAGCGGCTCCGAGGCCCTCCAGCTGGAGCATTGGAGTTATCCGGTTTCCCACGGGGACCTCGTCGGCGGCCGCATCGAGATATTCCGCGACATCACCGCCCGCAAGAAGTCCGAGGAGACTCTCGAGTATTATCATAAAAAGATCCACGCCATCATGGAGCACGCGGTGGAGGGGATCGTCGAGCTCAGGACCGACAACACCATCGAATTTGTCAACAAGAGCTTTCTGGCGGCGATGGGCTTCTCGGATATCGAAATGCTTGACCACGACCTGTCTGATTTTATCTCATCGGACGACCGGATGCGCCTGGCTTCGATCAAGCTGATCCGCCGGGCGCGCGAGATCTCTTTTGTGCGCCGGGACGGCGGCCTTTTGTACGCCCTGGTCTCCAGCATCCCCTTGGTCTTTGGCAGTCAGCCTCCGCACGCGCTGTGTTTTATCTCGGACATCACGGAGGCCAAGACCGTTTCGCTGAAACTCCGCGACGCGAACATGACCCTGCGCGCGGTCAATGATTCCCTGATGGACCTGTCGATGCGCGACATGCGCACCGGCGCCTACAACGCCCGCTATCTGAACGAACGTCTCGCCGAAGAGATCAAGAGGGCCCGCCGGTATTTCAGGCCGTTTTCTCTCCTGATGATCGATATCGATTTTTTTAAGACCATGAACGACACGTTCGGCCACGCGTTCGGCGACGTGGTCCTCAAGGACTTTGCGGAGCTGCTGAGGACGTGCGTCCGCGACACGGACGTCATCGTGCGCTCCGGCGGTGACGAGTTCGTCGTTTTCCTCATGGATACGGACACGGCCGGCGCTCTCCATGTGGCCCACAAGATCGTCCGGGCCGTCAAGACGACGGTCCTGGGCACGGCGGAAAATAAGATGCACATCTCTGTCAGCACGGGTATCGTCGCTTATCCTGATTCGGGCCTGGTGGATGCGACCTCTCTTTTGAGCGCGGCCGATCAGGCGATGTATCAGAGCAAATCCACGGGCCGCAATAAGGTCACGGTCTTCAATAAGCCGACCACCGACGCGTCGGCGGCCGCCGCGTCCGGCCCGGGGCATGCGCTCGGTGATATTCGATCGCGCCTGAAGAACGTCAATTTGCGCAACGAGGAGTCGGTCCTGGAGTCTTTGAGGCCTTTGGTGCGCGCGTCGTGGCAATGCGGCGGTTACGGAGCTCAGGTGACGGACCGGGTCATCCGGATCGTCGAACAGATGACCCAAAATCTGTCTCTCCCTGAGCGGGATGCCCAGCATATCCGCCGGGCAGCGTTTCTGGCGAACCTGGGATATTTGAGCGTTCCGCGGGATGTCTTGCTTCAAAGCGGCCCGCTCAGCGAGGAGGAGAAGACGCTTGTGCAGGCGCACCCCTGGCGTAGCGCCGAGATGGTGCGCGACATCGCCTTTTTGGAGCCCGCGGCGCGTCATATTTTATGTCATCACGAGCGTTTTGACGGTCAGGGGTATCCCCGCGGCTTGAAAGGCGACGACATCCCCCTGGGCGCGCGGATGATTTTTTTGGCCGAGTCTTTTGAAGCGATGGTCACCCCGCGCCCGTACCGACCGCGGCCGCTGTCCGCGCAGGAGGCCAGGGAGGTCGTCAAACATGAAGCGGGTCGTCAGTTTGATCCGAACCTGGTCGGTGTGTTCCTTAAGTTCGCCTCTGCGTAGTTCTTGGTTTCCCGCCTGAAATTTCCTTTGCACTTCCTTCAACCTCGAGTATAATCAGTTTAATCGTTCCGCGGCACGTCGCGATAGGCCACGGCCAGCGGGACATCCCCGAAGAGATCGTTGCGCAGATAGAGAAGAAGAGATGGTGCTTAATTACCAAGCGACAGATTCGATGTTCGTTTTTTTCTCAGAGATCCAGGACGTTAAAGTCCTGGACCCGTCAGGAAAAACCGTCGGACGGCTTATTGACATCATCATCGAGCCGATAGGAAAATACGCCCGCGCCAAAGCATTGATCATTGAGCGCGGGTTTTTTGTCAAGTCATGGGCGATGGTCCCCTGGGCCGGTATCGCGGAGGTCACCAAGAAAGCGGTCAGGACTAAAGAGGCGGTCGCCGCGCTCAAATTCGTCGCCGCGGCCGACCATCGGGCCGACCTTTCCCTGCGCCAGGACATTCTCGATCAGCAGGTCGTTGACACCAACAACCAGAACGTGATCCGCGTCAATGATATCCACCTCTTGTTCGCCGAGCAGGATCTGGTCGTGGCTCACGTTGATATCGGGTTGCGCGGTATCGTCCGGCGTCTCGGCTGGGAGAAGGGCGTGGATGGTTTGGTGCGGACGATCAACAAGGATGCCGATTATCTGCGTCGGACACGTCTGATCTCCTGGAAACATATCCAGCCTTTATCCATCAATCCGGCCAGCATGACCATTAAGATGGATGTCTCCCAAAAACAGCTTTTGGAGATCCCCGCCGAAGACTTGGGCGAGATCATGCTGGACCTGGCGCCGAAGCATCGCCTGGCTCTTTTTAAGACGCTGGAGTCCGGCGCGAAGGCTCAGCTGTTCCGCGCCCTGGAGTTCAAGGA
>JBFZAX010000198.1:0-9365 GCA_041308805.1 Candidatus Omnitrophota bacterium
AGCCGGCAGCGAATGAGTCGATGGTCAATGGTCAATAGTCGATTGTCTAGAGTTAAAAGCCAAGGCAAAAATGATGAGGCATTTTGGTTTTGACCATCGACTATAGACTATGGACTATCGACCACATTGAGACCTTGAGACTTTCTCGTTAGCCCATATCGCCAAGGATGCCTGATGCAGATCCATACGATAGTGGTCGGTGAGTTATCCACTAATTGTTATATCGTGGTTTCAAAAGAGAAGAAGGCGCTGATCATCGACCCGGGTGATGAGGCTCCTGTCTTGCGGGAATTTTTGGACCGCCACGGGATCCAAGCGGTGTTCGTGGTCAACACGCACGGGCATATCGACCATATTAAAGCGGACGCCGCGCTGGGGCTCCCTGTCTGGATCCACGAAAAAGACGCGTCTTCGGTCATCTCTCCCGAAGATAACCTCATGGCGAGTTTTTTCGGCACGTTCGACCCTGTCCGGCCCGCCCGGCTCCTTGTCGACCAAGATAAGGTCGAGCTGGAAGAGCTTTCTTTTACGGTGATCCACACCCCCGGACATACGCCGGGAGGGATCTGCCTTTCGGGAGAGGGCGTTCTTTTTTCCGGGGATACCCTGTTTTGCAATGGGGTGGGGCGGACGGATTTTCCCGGGGCCAGCGCCGCTGAGCTGCGGCGCTCGCTCGAAAAGCTGGCGTGTTTGGAGCCGGTGACGGCCGTGTATCCCGGGCATGGCCCGGCAACCACCATCGGCCGCGAGCTCACTTGAGCGCGGTGCCTCCATGGACAGACTTGTCGGACTTTTCATTGATTACCTGAACGCCGAGCGGGGGCTGTCGCTCAACACCATCGTTTCTTACCGCAGGGACCTTGCGGCTTATCTGAAATATCTGGAAGCGAAGGCCCGTAAGGACGTGGGGACTTCTTCGCGGGAGGACATCCGCGGATTCATGCTCGACCAGAAGGACAGGGGTCTCTCAGCGACGAGCATCGTCAGGAGCCTGGCGGCGCTGCGGATGTTTTACCGTTTTCTGAGCCGGGAGCGGCTTATCAAGGCTGATGTCTCCAGTTATATTGATACGCCTAAACTATGGAAAAGGATCCCCGACATCCTAAGCGTTGATGAGGTGAGCCGGCTGATCACGGCGCCTGATCTGACAAAAGACCAGGGGATCCGGGACCGGGCCATCCTTGAGTCGATGTATGCCACGGGGATGCGCGTTTCGGAGGTTTCCGGGCTCAGGCTTGCAGATGTCAATCTCGAAGTCGGTTTCGTGCGTTGTTTCGGAAAGGGAAAGAAGGAACGGATCGTGCCGCTGGGAAAGGAGGCCCAGGTCGCTGTCGCGCGCTATCAGGAAAAGGTCCGTCCGCGGATAGTCAAAGGGCAGGCTCCGGAGCTCTTCGTGAGCCGTTGCGGCCGCAGGATCTCCCGCGTTTCTTTATGGAAGATCATCAAGCGTTATGCCCGGCAGGCGCGCATCAAGAAATCCCTCAAGCCTCATATGCTGCGCCATTCTTTTGCGACCCATTTATTGGAGCGCGGGGCGGACCTGCGCTCTATCCAGGAGATGCTCGGTCACGCGAACATCTCCACCACCCAGATCTATACCCATGTCGACCGTGACCGTCTCAAGACCGTCCATAAGACATTCCATCCGCGGGGATAAGATGTTCGCCCGGCGGATCAGGAGATTGTCGCCTTCGTTGCTCGGTCCCATCCTTTGCGCGGGACGGATCGCGGATGAAGAAAGGGTCGGGGTTTATCTGGTGGGCGGTTTTGTGCGGGACCTGATTCTGGGCCGGAGGAATCTGGATATTGATATCGTGGTGGAGGGCGACGGGATCGTTTTTGCCCGCCGCCTGGCGGTCGCCCTGAGAGGGAAAGTCCTGGTCGCGCATCACCGGTTCGGCACCGCGACGATCGAAGGCGCTTCGGGATCGAAGGTCGATGTGGCCTCCGCGCGCAGGGAATCATACGCTTGCGCCGGAGCTTTGCCGACCGTCGAGAGGGGTTCCATCGAGGAGGACCTTTGGCGCCGGGATTTCAGCATCAACGCGATGGCGGTTTGGCTTAACCGGGGCCGGTTTGGCGCCCTTGTCGACCCGTGCCAGGGACGTCCCGATCTTGAAAAAGGCCTGATCCGCGCGTTGCACGCCCAAAGCTTCGAGGATGATCCGCTGCGGATCCTGCGCGCCGTGCGCTTTGAGCAACGGCTAGGCTTTCGTATCGAGAAGGAGACGCTTCAATGGATCCTTACCGCCGGCCGGGGGCGCCTGCTGGCGCGCGTCCATAAACACCGGCTTCGGGATGAGTTGATGCTTCTCTTGAAAGAAGAGATGGTTTTTCCGTGCCTTAAGCGTTTATCGGCTTTGGTGGGCCTGGGGTATGTCGGTCCGCGGATGCGTTCCTGTCCGGCGTGGAAGGCCCGGTTCGCGGCCGCGCAAAAAAGTCTTGATTGGGCCCGCCGCCACGCGCCGTCAGCCGCGTCAGCGGACATGGTCGTGATGCGCCTGGCGCTTTTTTTTGAGCCGTTGTCTTTGAGCGGGGTGCGTCAGGCGATGCGGACTTTCGCGTTTGGCAAGCCGCAACGCGTCCCCGTTGTCTCGTTCAAGCAGGAGGCCGCCGGCGCTCAGGCCCGCCTGGAAAAAAAAGACTTGGCGGCCAGCGGCGTCTATCGGATCTTGTCATCATTGAGCGTCGAGGTCGTCCTCCTGATCCACGGCCGGTGCCGATCGGCACGGGTGCGGCGGCGGATCGAGGGATATCTTCGCGACGCCGGCCGTCGCTGGGAACATCTGGGCGGGGAAGACCTGCGCCGGCTGGGGGTCGCGCCCGGCCCCCGTTATAAAGAGGCCTTGGGCCGCTTGCGGGACGCCTGTATCGACAAGCGGGTGGTCGGCCGCGAGGAAGAGCTGGAATTTGTCCGAGCTTATCTGCGCCTGAGATGATCATCGGTATCGCGAGGTTGGAGTTTGCCATTCCTGGGGCCCGTTCGCTGAAAGAGAAACGCCGTTTTCTTAATGCGTTTAAATCGTCGGTTGCGCGCGCGTTCAACGTGTCGGTGGCCGAGGTCGACGCCCACGATGTCTGGCAGCAGAGCGTGGTGGCGGTCGTGCACGTCGGGGTCACGAAGCCGGTGGTGGAGTCGCTGCTGGCGCGTATCGTCGCGTGGGCGGAAGATTTTTCAGGCATGCAGCTGTTAACCAGCGAAACGGAGCTGATCCAATGAGCCGAGCTGAGAAGGTTGCCCAAGAGATCAAGCGGGAAGTGAGCGTGATCGTGCAGGAAGAGCTTCACGATCCGAGATTGGGTTTTCTGACCATTACGCGGGTCGATGTGACGCCGGACTTGAGGTTCGCGCGGGTCTTCTTCAGCGTGTACGGAGATGACGAGACGTGGAAGAAGACCCAGGCGGGCCTGGACCACGCCGCGGGGTTCATCCGCCGGCTGATCGGCGAACGCCTCGGCCTGCGCTTTGTCCCTGAGGTCGCCTTCCGGGGGGACCACTCGAGCGAATACAGCATCATGATCGAGCAGGAGATCGATAAGATCAAACAGGAGCAGGCGTTGCACAAAGCCCAAAAAAAGAAAGGGTCGCATGGTCCCCCAAAGGCTGCGAAACGCATTAAGAAAAAAAGAAAATAAGGTTTTTCTTGTCAGCGCCCATGTCCATCTCGAAGGCGACGCCTTGGGTTCTGAGCTGGCGATGGCGCGGCTGTTGAGCTCTATGGGCAAGAAGGCTTTTGTCGTCAATGCCGACCGAACGCCCGAAGAATATGGTTTTCTTCCCGGGGTCCGTTCGATCCGCTGCGCGGACCGGGGTTCTTTTGATCACGACGCGGCGGTCTTGGTGGATTGTTCGGACCTCAGCCGCGCCGGCCGCGTCGCGCGGCTCCTCCGGCCGGGGAAGCCGCTCATCAATATCGACCATCATGTCAGCAACACGCGCTTCGGCGACGTCAACTGGGTCGCTCCGCGTGCGTCGTCGGCATGCGAGATGGTCTACGCCCTTTACCGGGAAATGGGGGTGGGGATCGATAAAGCGTCGGCCCTCTTGCTTTACACGGGGCTGCTGATCGATACGGGGTCGTTCCGCTACACGAACACGACTCCCCGCACCCACGAGATCGCGGCCGATCTCATCGCCCGCGGGCGCTTGGATGTCTACGGTATCTATCGCGCGCTTAATGAATCGCGCAACGCCGCCCTGGTGCGCGCGTTGGGGCAGGCGGCGCAGACCCTGCGGACAGCGGCGCAGGGCCGGATCGCCTGGGTCGTCGTGAGCCATGAGTTGTTGCGCCGGGACAAGACGATCGCCGAGCAGACCGATGAGTTCGTGCACTTCGCCCGCAGCCTCAAAGGGGCCGAGGTCGCCCTTCTTTTCAAGGAGATCGGCCCCGGCGAGGTCCGCGTCAACCTGCGTTCGACGGGCCGGGTGGACGTTAACAGGATCGCGCGCGTCTTCGGCGGAGGCGGGCATCAGATGGCCAGCGGCCTGACGCGGCGCGGCCCCTTGAAGAAAGTGATCGATGAGGTGGTGCGGGAAGCGAAGAGGGGGTTAAAGTGAAAGAGGGGATCCTGATCGTCGATAAGCCTTCGGGCGTGACCTCCCACGATGTCGTGGAGATGGTCCGGCGCCGGCTGAAGACCAAGAAGGTTGGCCATAGCGGCACCCTCGACCCGATCGCGACGGGCGTCTTGGTCATCCTGGTGGGCAAGGCGACGAAGCTCTTCTCGGAGTTCGTCCATTTCGACAAAGAGTATGAGGCGACGTTGCGGCTGGGCGTGGTGACGAGCACCGGGGATTCCGAGGGAAAGATCCTCAGCGAGAAAGAGGTGGGCCATCTGCGCGAGGAGGCGGTGCGCGAGGTCTTCGCTCATTTTATCGGTGAGCGTGATCAGGTGCCTCCGATGGTCTCGGCCATTAAATTCAAGGGGCAGCGGCTTTATGAGCTTGCGCGCCGGGGCATCGAAGTCAACCGTCAGGCCCGCCGGGTGCGGATCTACGACCTGAAGATCCTGCGCCTTGAGCTGCCGGAGGTCGATTTTTTCGTGAAGTGCACCAAAGGGACGTATATCCGCCGGCTGGGCGAAGAGATCGGCGAAGAGCTGGGCGTGGGCGGTTCGATCTCGCGCATCCGCCGCATCTCCCTGGGGCCTTTCCACATCAGCGAAGCCGTCAAGATCGAAGACATCCATGAAGGTCATTTACGGGATTGGAAACCTCTCTAAGGCCTCCCGACGGCCGAAAGTCGCCACGATCGGTGTCTTCGACGGCGTCCACCGGGGGCATCAGCGGATCCTGCGGCAGGTCGTCGCGCAGGCTCGCCGCCGGGGATGGGCCAGCGCCGTCGTGACCTTCGACGACCATCCGACCGTCTTTCTCGCCCCTTTCCAGAAGACCCCTTGTCTCACCTCGTTGCCTGAAAAGCTTATTTTATTGCGCCGCGCCGGGATCCAATGGTGTTATGTGCTGCGCTTCGACCGGGAGATCTCGCGCATGCCGGCGCGGAAATTTCTCGACGAGATCCTTCTTGATGGAGTGCGCGCCGCCTCGCTGTATGTGGGAGAGGATTTTGTCTTCGGCCGGGGAGGCCGCGGCGATGCGGCGTTCCTGCGGCGCCTGTCGCGCGAGCGGGCGTTCCAGCTGCGGGTGGTGCGCCCTTTCACGCGGCGCGGCCGCGTCGTCAGCAGCACCCTGGTCCGTTCCCTGCTGCGCCGGGGCGATTTGGCGCAGGCGTCTTTTTTCCTGGGGCGCCGCGCCGGGTTCTCGGGAAAGGTGGTGCGCGGCGATGGCCGGGGAAAGGGGCTGGGTTTTCCGACGGCGAACATCCGGCCCGCGCACGATGTCCTTGTCCCCGACGGAGTCTATGCGGCCCGTGCCGCCTGCGCGCCGTGCGCGCGCGCGCCTCGCGCCTTCAACGGTCTCGCGTATATCGGCCGCAAACCCACTTTTTCCAACGGCCGGCGGCGTCGCGTCTTCGAGGTCCATCTTTTAGGTTTCCGGGGGAGCCTGGCCGGCAAGTCCCTGGAAGTCTCCCTTGTTAAAAAGATCCGCAGTGACAGGCGTTTTTCCGGGCCGCAGCCCCTCATCGCCCAGATGAGGAAGGATGCGATCGCCGCCCAAAAGATCCTCTCATCCGCCTCCTGATCCTTCCTTAAAACCCCTGCATCTTCAAAGAATTAGAGTTGTTTTACCTGCTTTATAAACCCTTTTTTACCCTTTTGGAAAAGATGGGGATATCGAAAATTTTTCCTTGACAAAGGGGAGGCTTTTTTCTATAATTTGGGTACAAGTGGAGTAAAGTGGAGGAAAGTGGAAAGCCATGTTTTACGGGGAATATTCCCATTCGATCGACAATAAAGGCCGCCTCATCCTGCCGTCAAAGATCCGCGAGGTGGCGAAGGCCCATTTTGTCGAAAAGTTCACTGTCACGCGCGGTTTGGACAAATGTCTCTTCATGTTCAGCGAGGAGGAGTGGCGCGCGACGGAACAGAAATTCAAGAACATGTCGTTCACGCGGCAGGACGCGCGGAAATTCAACAGGCTTTATTTTTCCGGCGCCGTCGAGATGGTCCCCGATAAACAGGGGCGCATCCTGTTGCCGGTTTATCTGAAGGATTACGCGGGGATCAAGCGCGACGTGGTCATCATCGGCGTCGCCAACCGGGTCGAGATATGGGCCAAGGACCTGTGGGAAGAGTTTTACCGCGCGAACCTCGAGTCCTTCGAAGACACGGCCGAGAAACTCATCGAGAACATCTAATCAAAAAAGGGGGAGACCATGATCAGGTCAGAGGGTTCTGTCGCCGTCGCGCCGAGCGTCAAAACAGACAACAGGATCTTTTTCCGTAACGCCGTCTATGACGTCAAGGCGCAGATCAAGAACGTCCATACGGGCGAGCGCTTTCAGGCGTTCGTCAAGGATATCAGCGGCTCCGGGATGGGGCTCAGCGCCCATCAGCGGTTCGACCGGGATTCGATCTTCGAGATCTCCCTGGAGATCCCCGACGGATTCGGCCCCTTGAAATTGTTAGGCAAGGTGGTGTGGTCCAAGGATATGGATTACCTGGGCCTGCGCACCGGCGTCACGATCCTGAATCCGAGGTTCATGTCCGTTTCCCGCCTTTTGAGATTGTTCTTCTAGGAGCGGCGTTTTTTAATACGCCCTCGCCCGAGCAGGGGCGCGGAGCAATACGAAAAATAATTAGGCGGATTACATGCAGGTGCCACGGATTTTAGTCCGAGGAGTTCCATGGTCGAAGCCACCGAGGTCCTGGTGTCACCGAGCCGCGAGCAGGAAAGGGAACCGTCCATGCAGGACGCATTTCATCGACCGGTGATGTCTGGGCAGGCCTTAGAGATGCTGCATTTGAAACCCGGCGCCGTGGTCATGGATGCAACGATCGGCCTGGCCGGACACGCCCGGGAGATCATCCGGGCCATCCTCCCTAAAGGCCAGCTGATCGGCATCGACAAGGACGAAGAGTCGCTGGCGATCGCCCGGGAGCGCCTTAAGGATAACGAAAAGCGCTGCTGGCTGGTCCAGGAGGATTTCCGCAATCTTGACAAGGCGCTGGAATCTTTGGAGATCGACGGTGTCGATGCTTTTCTTTTCGACCTGGGGATCTCTTCTTATCAGCTCGAGAATCCCGGACGCGGCTTCAGCCTGAAAGCGGAGGGGCCGCTGGACATGAGGATGGACCGGCGGGGGTTTATCAGCGCTTATGATCTGTTGAACAATCTCACTGAAGAAGAGATATCGACGATCCTGTGGCGGTTCGGCGAGGAGCGTTTTTCCAGGCGGATCGCCCGCGCGTTCGTCAAGGCGCGCGAAAAAGCGCCTCTCGCCTCGACGCGGGAGTTGGCGGAATTGGTCACCAGGGTCCTTCCCTACAAGGCCCGTTTCGGCCGTATCCATCCCGCGACCCGGACTTTTCAGGCCTTGCGGATCGCCGTCAATCGGGAGCTCGACGCTTTGGAAGAGGCGCTTCAGAAAGCCGCGCTCTTTCTGTCCAAGAAGGGGCGTATCTGCGTGATCTCGTTCCATTCGCTGGAAGACAGGATCGTCAAAGAGAGCTTCCGCCGGCTTGCCAAGACGGGGCGGTTCAGGCTGGTCGTCAAGAAGGTGTTGCGGCCTTCGTCGGCGGAGATCGCCGAGAATCCGCGCAGCCGCAGCGCCAAGATGCGCGTGATCGAGAGGGTCCGATGAGGACATCGCGCTGTATCCTGTATACGGCCCTGGGCACGGGTCTTTGCCTGCTGTACGTGTTCATGCAGACGGAGATCACGAAACTGGGATACAGGATCCATTCCGCGGAGAAGATCCTGGAGTCCTGCGCGGATAAGAAGACCGCCCTCGAGTACCAATTGACCAGCCTCGAGTCGCCGGTCAGCATCGATAAGAACCTTTTTGATAAGAGCGACGCCTTCGAAATGGCCAGGGAATATAAGCTGGTCAAGTGGGTGCCGGCCGAAAGCGGGGCCGCTTCCCTGGCCGGCGGCAGGGCCCGGCCCGGCTCGCGGCTTTTTGCTTTTTCGTCTTTATTCGTCCCCAGACAGGCGGAAGCGAAGACGGTCAAGTAGGTCAGGGGGCGTTGAAAGTGCCTTGCCGCGATCAGGGGGCGAGGTCCGCTTGGTCTTTGCGTGCAATTCACGATCAAACCTTTCAGGCTTTTCGCGGTCCTTATTTTTTTCATCGGACTGCTTTTCCTCTTTTTAGGCAAGCTCGTTGTATTCCATCTCTTCCGCTCCACTTTCCTCCTGAAGCTCGCGGCCAAACAGCAGACCAATTATCTGGAGCTTGAGCCCCAGCGGGGCACCATCTATGACCGGCTGGGCCGGCCGCTGGCTGTCAATGTCCCGTCATATTCCCTTTACGCGGTGCCTCCGCAGGTCAAAGACCGGGCCTCCGTCCTGCGCCATCTGCGCGAAATTCTGGGTCTGGAGGCTTCTTTTCTGGAGCAGAGGCTTTCCCGGCCCAAGCAGTTTGTCTGGATCGCGCGCAAATGCGACCTCCAGACCATGGAAAAGATCCGCAGCTTGAAGCTTGACGGCCTCTATTTTCTTAAGGAAAGCCGGCGGTCTTATCCTAATTCCAAGTTGGCGAGCCAGCTGATCGGTTTTGCCGGGACCGACAATGTGGGGCTGGACGGATTGGAGATGGTCTATGACACTTATTTGAAGGGGGAGCCGGGGTGGACGATGGTCTTCCGGGATGCCCGTCAGCGGAATCTCGCCTTGACGGATGTTCTGAAGCCGCCTGTCGACGGTTACGCCCTCGTTTTGACGATCGACCAGGTCATCCAGTATATCGCGGAGCGCGAGCTGCAGAAGGCGTTTGAGAAGTACAATGCTAAGGGCGCGATGATCG
>JBFZAX010000199.1:0-3878 GCA_041308805.1 Candidatus Omnitrophota bacterium
CGAGAATCTCCCGCCCCACAGTTTTTTAGCCATGTGTCTCCTTATCAGAACGAAAGTCCCAAAGTCTCAATGTCTCAAGGTCTCAAATTGATCGATAGTCCATAGTCTATGGTCTATGGTCAAAACCAAAAGGCCTCATCGTTTTTGCTTTGGCTTTTAACCATAGACAATCGACTATTGACCATCGACTATCGACTCATTCGCGTTAAAAGCTCTACCGGATAAATTGTTCATTTTAAATTTCACTCGACCGAACAAATTTCGATGGTAAAATATTCAGCATGATTTCCAAGAACGATTGGCTCATCGCGCTGACGGCGGCGCTGCCGATCTCGGAGCTGCGCGGCGCCATCCCCCTGGGTCTTTTCCTGGGCGAACCTCTCTGGCGGGTTTTTCTGATCGCCGTCATCGGTAACCTCCTGCCCATCATCCCTATTTATTTTCTGCTGGAGCCCGTCTCCAACCGACTCAGGAAGATCCCCGTCTTCGAGCGTTTCTTTGCATGGCTCTTCGAGCGCACGCGCCGCAAAAGCGACCTGATCGAAAAATATGAATTCTGGGGATTACTCATCTTCGTAGGGATCCCGCTGCCGATGACCGGCGCCTGGACAGGCTGCATGGCGGCTTCGCTCTTGAAGATGCGGTTCAAGACGGCGTTCTGGTCCGTCGCAGGAGGGGTCCTCATGGCTGCCGCCATCGTCACCGCGCTTTCCGTCAGCGGTATCATCGTCTGTAAAGGCCTGAAATGATCCTCGATACAATCACGAAACGCCAAAGCGTCCGCCGGTATCTGCCGAAGCCGGTGCCGCGTCCCCTCATCGAGGAATGCCTGGAGGCGGCCCGCCTGGCGCCCTCGGCCTGCAATTCCCAGCCGTGGCATTTCATCGTGGTCGACGACCCGGCCCTGAAAGGACAGCTCAGCCGGGAGATCTTCAGCGGGCCTTATAAGATGAACGCGTTCGCTGGAGAGGCGGCCGCGCTGGTGGTCGTCGTCGAAGAGCCCGCGACGCTGATGGCGCGCCTCGGCGGCGCCCTGCAGGGGACGGCTTATCAGATCCTGGACCTGGGCATCGCGGCCGAGCACTTCATCCTCGAGGCGGCGGCGCAGGGTCTCGGGACCTGCTGGATCGGCTGGTTCGACGAAAGAAAGGCCAAGCGGATCCTCACGATCCCCCGGGGCAAAAAAGCCGTCGCCGTGATCGCGCTCGGCTATCCCGCGGACGAACCGAGAGAGAAGATCAGGAAGCCTTTATCTCAACACGCATCTTTCAACGGATATAAAAACACGTGATCGACACAGGAGGGGGGAAATGAACAAAGCGAAATCGGTCAAGCAGATCATCGTCACCACCAAAAACGAGGTCGGTAAATTCGCCGAGGTGGCCACCGCGGTCGCCGAGGCCAACGTCAACCTTCGGGCCCTGTGCGCCTGGGGCGAGGCCGATAAAGCCGTCTTCGCCATGGTGACGGACAACAACGAGAAAGCGAAGCGCGCCCTGGCGCCCAAAGGCTGGAAGGTCGATGAAAAAGACGCGGTCTGCATCCTGCTCGACGACCGCATCGGAGCGGCTGCCGATATCGCCAAAACGATCAAAAACGCGGGCATCGACCTGCAATACGCTTACGGGACCTCCTGCGCATGCGAAGGAGCGACAGCCCTGTTGATCCTCGTCTCCAAAGAAAATGAAAAGATCCTCGAGGCGCTCAACGCTTAAAGCCCAACGGGTTTTTCTGCCGCTTCTGTTTTTCCTGACGAGCGCCTCGATCCCGGCCCGCACTCTCTCGGCAGATACCCGGCCTGAAGAAAAGATGCTTGACCGGCTAAGACATCAGATGGTCGAAGAACAGATCGCCGCCCGGGGAGTCCGCGATCCGCGGGTCTTGGAGGCGATGAGAAAGGTCAAGCGCCATCTCTTCGTCCCGCCCGAGATGGAGGCCTCCGCGTATGACGACAGCCCGCTGCCCATCGGCAAAAACCAGACCATCTCCCAACCTTATATCGTCGCCCTGATGACCGAGCTGGCGCGCCTCTCGGCCGCCGACCGGGTCCTTGAGATCGGCACTGGGTCCGGCTATCAAGCGGCCATCCTCGCCGAACTGTGCGAAAAGGTCTACACGATCGAGATCATTGAAGAACTCGCGGCCCAGGCGGCCGAGCGCTTCGCCGAATTCGGCTACGCGAACATCGAAACGCGGCAGGGAGACGGCGCCCAAGGCTGGCCGGAACAAGCCCCTTTTGACGCGATCCTCGTGACGGCGGCACCAGAAAACGTCCCCGAAAAACTCCTGGATCAACTTAAAACAGGAGGGCGACTCGTCATCCCCCTGGGAAACTATTCCCAAGAACTGTGCGTGTTCACAAAGTTTGAGGACGGTTCCATTCAAAAACAGAATATCATCCCTGTCCGCTTCGTCCCTATGACCCGCGGCAAAGATACCCGGCAGTAAAGAGCGGATCCCGTCAGCCATGAAGATCGTCTTCATCACCCGAGAAGGCTACCGTCTGCCCGGCGCCCGTATCCGGTGCTTCAACTTCGCCCGGGAGCTGAACAAACATGGGATCGCGACCCGCGTGATCTCCTGCGCGGACCATCTCGGCGCCCTGGACGGCGAGAACGAAGCCCGGATGAAATGGAAGGACAAGATCCGCATCGACTGGGCGCTCAAAAAAGAGCTCGATAAGGAAAAAGACGCCGTCTGGTGGTTCCAGCGATTCCATTATCACTCCTTAACTGCCTTCGCAGGCCATAAAGGCCGGCCCCTCGTCCTCGATCTGGACGATTGGGAGATGCGTGAGAACCCCGTCTACCATTGGGGTTTTTTCCCCTCTTCGAAAGCCCACTACGGCATACGGCTGCTGGCGGGCAAGAGCGCCTTTTGCGTGGCCGCCAGCCGTTTCCTTTCCGATTTTTTAACCCCCTTCCAGCGCCGGATCATCTACGCGCCGTCAGCTGTCGACACATCCCTTTTCACGCCTTCCCCTGCAGAAGAAAAAAAGGAAGGAGTGACCCTGGCATGGATCGGCACTCTTCACCGGCCTGAATATGTCGCCAATATCGCCCTGGCCCTCGGGTCTTTTAAGGCGCTGCGGCGCCGGCACGACCATCTCCGTCTCGAGATCAGGGCGGACGGGATCTACCGCGATCAGGTCGATCGCATGATCGCCTCCCAACACGATCCCCATGTCCGCCGCCTGGGCTGGATCTTGCCCGACGAGATGCCCGCCTATCTGCGGGGGATCGATATCGGTCTCTTTCCGGTCGCCGAGGACAATAAATTCAATAAGGCCAAAAGCCCGACGAAATTATTCGAATATATGGCGATGGAAAAGCCCACCGTTTCGACGGCCATCGGCGAAGCGGCCTGCATCATCCGGGACGCAGAGACAGGCTTTCTGGCCAAAGATGCCGGCGCTTTCACCGAGCGGCTGGGCGCTCTCATCGAAGATGCCGGACTGCGCCGGGAAATGGGGAGGAGGGCGCGTCAAGAGATCCTTAAGAATTTTTCCCTTGAGGCCATCGGCGGGCGCCTCGCCGGAGCGATCCGAGAGCATTTGAAAGAGTTCTGAACGCGAATGGTCGCGAATGAATTCATCGGCTCGCCGCGTGAGCCCTGTTCGCAGACGAAATTTTTTCCCGTCTGCGGCGGTTTACGTCTTCGTTCGCCTGCCGGAATTCCGTAGAGGGAAAGCGACGGTCAGTTCCGGCGCTCTCTCGACGTAATCCCTTGCAGACCGAACCAAGGCGAGGTGGTAAAAAATTTCTGATTGTCTGCTGAACAGGGCTCCCGCACCGAGCCGAAATGGTTTTATTCAATCCGCTCTCGCGGGGATGGCGTGGGCTGCCTCTCGAAGGGCGTCTGGAGGCCCGGAGCGGGCA
>JBFZAX010000200.1:0-18054 GCA_041308805.1 Candidatus Omnitrophota bacterium
AGCCAGTCACCTTCAAAATTATGGACGATCTTGTTGTAAGGGACATAGGTGGCCCCGAACATCACGATGCTGGAGATGATCGGCGCTTCGCCGATCATCATCCCCAGGAGCTTGTCGGCCCGCACGCCGTTCTGGGTCGTCAGGATCGTCGCCTCCCTCAGGAACTCGCTGGATTTGTCGACGGCGTCCCGGATGTCCTGCGTCTTGACCGTCAGGATGGCCAGATCGACCTTCTCTTCCAGCCGCGGCCGCACGTCCAAAAAAACAAGAGAACGGCCCCGCGCCCCTTCGACGAGCAGGCCGTCTCTGTCGATGGCTTTCTTCTGCTCAAGCCGGCCGACCGCAACGACAGGGATCCCCTTGCCCTTGAGATACGCGGCGACCAGACCGCCGATAGCGCCCAACCCTATGACCGCGACCTTCATGCCCGGCTCCCCCGCCCTTCGGCGAAAGCTTTGAGGTTCTTAAGGATCTCCTCGATATTCCTGTCGTGCAGGCGCCTGAAAGCCAGCCGCCACAACAAACCGTTCAGGGCGCCATGGACCCGGTAATTCATCCGATAGTCGACCTTTGAGCCCTGCGGCTGCGCCGCGACGCTCACCGTCTCCTCGCCGCTGAACATGCCGTTCAGAAAACGGCGGGTGATCCCTCTGTCCGTCACCGCCGTCACCTCAACATCCCAGGACGGCGCGAAAGGCAGAAGAACCTCCTGGCGGTACCGGGTCCCCGCAAGGACAGGGCCCGAACCGGAACGAATGAATCTCATCAATGAACGTTTCGGCCACCACGGCGCCTCTCCCCATCGGATGATCTCGGGCCGCACCCGGTCGATCGCCGCGTTGATAAGAATGCCGTGATTATTCTCCTGAAGGCCGGCCACCAGACTCCTCCCGGGGATCAACGGCTACTTCGGCGAAGAACCGTTCTTGGGCACCAGGTCGTATTTCTTATAATCGAATCCGACGGAATCCAGAAGCCGGATCATCAGCGAATAGAACTGGACAGGCACCTCGGAAAACATGGCCCGCAAGAGATCCTGCTCCTCGACGATGCGCGACCCGCGGCCGCGCGCGTTCGTCTGCGCCTTTTCGGTCGCCGCCACCTCCGTGATGTGGCGATGGAAGGTCGGCATCTTGGCGAGCATCTTCTTGAAGCGCTCTTCCGTCGTCTTTTCCCAGGTGATACCCGACAGCTCAGACATACAGGTCTCCTTTGGTCGCCGCCGCCTCGAACTTCGAGATGTTCGACATGAAATCCTTGATGCACAATTTGGCGAGCTCCGGATAGCGGCCGCCCATGATCCGGTGGATGCGCTGGGGCCGGGAGAAGAACTCCCGCATGCACCAGGAGCCGAGCTGGCCGACCTGTTCGATCGTCAAATATTTTGTCGGCACCACCGGATGCTGGAAATCCCATTTCTTAAGGTCGATCGCCTTGGGGTCCAGCACGCCCTCGCGCGTCAGTTTGCGCCAGAGCGGCGAGCCGGGCACCGGCGTCACGAACTGGAGGGCGAAGACGTCCGGGTCCACCGCGTCCGCGAACGCGAAACGCCGCTTGATCCCTTCCTCGGTATCATCCTCGAACCCGATCATGAACGTCCCCACGGTCGGGATGTCGTTGCGCCGCAGGGCGTCGACGGTCTGCTTGATCTGGGAAACGGTGACCCCCTTGCCCAGCTTCGACAGCTCCGCGTCGTCCGACACCTCAATGCCCACCAATCCCATAAAAAGCCCCGACTTCTTCATCAGGGGGATCAGGTCTTCCTGCCGGGCCCAATCGTCGGCGCGGCCGAGGATGACCCAATTGATCCGGATCCCCTTATCCAGGATGCCCCGACAGACACCCTCGACCATGGCGCGGTCGACATTGAAGGCGTCATCCTGGAAGACGACGGTCTTGACCCCGAAACGGGTCGTCAGGACCCGCAGCTCTTCAACGATGCGCTCGGCCGAATGGGAACGCCAAGAGACAAAGTCTTTAGGAGAGCGCGGGTCGTATTGGCTCCACTCGTAGCAGAACGAACATCCGCCCGGACACCCTCGGCTCGTGAACAGCTCGCAGAAATTGGTCCAGTACGTATGGCGCACATAGCGCTCCATCGGAAACAGGTCATACGCCGGCAACGGCAGCACATCGATGTCGGGGATCAGATCGCGATGCGGGCCCATCGCCGCCTTCCCTTCGCGGCGGGAGGCCAACCCCGCGATGCCGGAAAAATCCTTCGCCCCGGCCTCCATTTTCGCTAAAAGCTCTTCTAGGGTCAGCTCGCCTTCGCCGACAAGGACAAAATCGATGGCCGGGTTGTCTTCCAGGGTCTCCTTATACAAGGCGGAATACCATAATCCGCCCACCGCCACCTGGATCCGCGGGTCAACGGACTTAACCAGCTTCGCCGTTTCGTTGAAGTGCCAGATGACCGCCAAGCCCCCGGTCGAATGCAGGATATCGCCCAGGACGACGAGGTCCGGGCGGATCTCCCGGACCTTGGCGCGCACGTCGTCATACGTCAGGTCCAAGGCCCGCGCGTCCAGCACCAAGGGCTCGCCCGCCTTCTTCTCGCGGATGTAGGCCGCGAGCTGGGCATAAAACTGGTTGGCCGTCTTGTTCACGCCGTGGGTCGCCCATCCGCCGATGGGGGGCATGATGAATAGCACTTTTTTCATATTTTCCTCATCCTAATGAGACTAAGTCGTCATCTGTCAGTCGATAGTCTATAGTCTATGGTCTATGGTCAAAACCTAAAGGATCGAAGTCCGAGGTCGGATGTCCGAGGTCGGATTCTTCGGACTTCTGGCTTCCGACCTCCGACTTCGTTTTTGGCCGTAGACTATCGACCATTGACCATCGACTATCGACTATACATTAAACCACGACGCGACAAGTGTCTTTCCGCCGGGCGTCAGGTCGATGTTGACGTGCTTGACCTCCGTATACTCCAGCAGACCGTCCTTGCCCAATTCGCGGCCGAGGCCGCTCTGCTTGTAGCCGCCGAACGGCGCTTCATTATAGAATCCGCCGAACGTATTGATCCACACCGTCCCAGCGCGCAACCGGCGGGCGATGTCGGTCGCCTTATTGAGGTCGCGCGTCCAGACCATCGCGGCTAAGCCGTAATCCGTGTCATTGGCGACCCGCACCGCTTCGGCCGCATCCTTGACCTTGATAATGGACAGGACCGGGCCGAAGATCTCTTCGCGGGCGATGCGCATCTGGTTGGTGACACCCGTAAAGACGGCGGGCTCGACATAATACCCTTTCGGGCTCGGCGAAGCACCGCCGCCGCAAGCCAGCCGGGCCTCTTTCTTGCCGATCTCGATATATTCGCGCACGCGCCGGCGCTGCTTATCGCTGACGAGCGGGCCGATGTCCGTCGACGGATCGAACGGATCGCCCACCTTCAGCTTCCTTGTCTTGGCGACGATCATCTCCACAAACTTATCATAGACGGATTCCTCGACCAACAGGCGCGAACCCGCCACGCACATCTGGCCCTGGTTCATGAAGACCGCGCACAAAGACCCGTTCGCCGCGGTCTCCAGGTCGCTGTCAGCTAAAACGATATTGGGGGATTTCCCTCCCAGCTCGAGCGTCACTTTTTTCAAGTTTGAAGCCGCCGCGCGCATGACCTGCCGGCCGACCTCGGTGGAGCCCGTCAAAGAGATCATGTCGACATCAGGAGACTCGGCCAGCCGCTGCCCGATCGAAGCGCCTTCGCCGGTCACGATGTTGACCACCCCCGGCGGCAACCCCACCTTATCGAGGATCTTCGCCAGCTCCAGGCAGGTCAACGACGCTTCTTTCGACGGCTTAAAGACGACGGTATTGCCCAGAATGATAGCCGAGGCGATCTTCCAGGCGGCCATGAGAAAAGGATAGTTCCAGGGGATGATCTGACCGACGACGCCGACCGATTCGCGCAGGGTATAGCTCAGCGCCGGGGCCGGGACCGGAAGGGTCTCGCCTTTGATCTCTGCCGCCGCGCCCGCAAAATATTCGTAGGCGTTGGCGGCCACCGGGATGTCGATGAACGTCGTCTGCTTGGAGGTCTTGCCCGTATCCCGGGACTCCAGGCGCGCCAGCTCAAAAGCCGACTCGCGAATCTGCTGGGCGATGCGCGCCAGATACGACGCGCGCTCCGGCAGGGTCAGGCGCGGCCACTCGCCCTCATCGAACGCGCGGCGGGCCGCCCGGATCGCGCGGTCCAGGTCCTCCTCCGTCGCCTTGGGAAACTCCGCGATCTTCTCCTCGGTGGCAGGGTCAAGGCTCTCCAGCAGGCCCCCTCCTTGCGCGCCGCAAAATTTCCCGTCGATATACATCTTATATTGTTCCATATCTTCCTCTCATAAGCCGCCGGCCGGCCTCCTATCCCACCGGCACCAGCTTCCACAGGTCGAAGAGCCGGTTGAACGGCACATACCAGCGGGAGATCTTGGCAAAATCCCCCTTGAGCTTGAGCTTCTTCTGGGTCGTGGCGACAAAAGGATCGAGCTGCCTGTTGAAGATCGCGCGCCAGTATTCCGAGCGGCCGCTGATGACGAACTCCGCCTCGGCCGCCGAAGAAGAATACCCGGCGATCCCGCCGCCGGAAAAATGGAAACAGTACGTCGCCCCGGTCTCTTCCAGGACGACCGCCAGCTTGGTCTCCAGCGACGTCTCCCGCGAAAGCTGCCGGAACTTCTCATCCTGATTGACGATCTCCACGATCTTTTTGATCTGGTCTTCCGAAAAAAGCTCGTAGGTCGTCCCTTCCCCGGCCGGCGCTTCCCCCTCGGCGGATGCCGAAGGCGCGGACGAAGCCCGGCCCGAATAGAAATCAGCGACGAACTTCATCTTCACCGCCTCTTCTAAGGTCTGCACCAGAAAGAACGCGTCCTTGAGCGTCTCGCCGACCGCCACGACGCCGTGGTGCTTTAAGACGATGATATTGCTTTTTTTGAGCGCCTCCACGACCGGCGCGATGTCCGTGATCGTAGGGGTCTTCTGGTCGATGACGGGGATGTCGCTGAGCATCAGGCGCGTCTCGAAAGTGTCGAACTCGATCCGGTCGCGGGCCGAGAAATAACCGTTGGCGTAGGTCGGGTGAACATGGACGACCGCTGCGGCGTCGGTATTCCGGTAGACGCTCGTGTGGAACGGATATTCCGAGGAAGGCGCAAACCCTCTGTCGAGCGGACGGCCGTCGGGATCGACGAGGCCCACGTCGCCCGGCTTAAGCGCCCCCAGGCACGTCGCGTGGCCGGTGATGAGGATCTCGCGCGCGGAGACTTTGGCGCTCAGGTTCCCGGAGCAGGCGCCGGTCAGGTCTTTCTCCCAGATCCACCGCCCTATCTCAATGATGTCCTCTTTGGTCATTTTAGTCATTTTTGCTCATCCTGATCTGTTGGAGCGCGACCTCCTCGAAAAGAGGCGCGTAGGTCTTGACGGACCGGTGGGTCACTTTTTTCCCGCCGATATGCGTCAGGCCGCCGGCCTTCGGCCATAGCGGCATGGACGGATACAGATACACGGGGATCCCGTGCTCCCGCGCGCAGAGGGTCGCGACCAGCGAGCCGGTGCGGCACAGCGCCATCGTCTTGTTCAAGGCGTAGTAGAAGATATGGACGTCCCTGACCAGCCCCTCTTTCATGCAATAAGCCATCATGTTGTCGCAGATGATGACGGGCTCGATGCGCCTCTTGAGCAGCTCTTTAGCGACGATCTTCATGCCTTCCAGGCCCGGCCTCAGCTCGGCGACAAAGGCCCGCTTCTCCCGGAAGCGGTCGAAGAACATCATGCTGGGTGTCCCGAAGACCAGAGGAAGGCTGTCAGTGATCTCAACGCGCATGGACGGCGATCAGTCGGGTGACAAGGTTATGGTCAACGATATCAAATCCGGGGTAAAAAGCCCGCGCCCCCTTGGGCGCCAGGCGCCGGCCCTCAAAGGCCAGGACCTCTTCTTCGTCCCGGATCTCCACCGGGATCTCCTTACCCGACGCAAGCCGGTCGGAAGGCTGCACCAGCGCGTAGAACGGGACCTTGAAATGCCGGGCGAGCAGCGCGATCTGGTACGTGCCGATCTTGTTGGCAAAATCGCCGTTCCTGGCCGAACGGTCGGAGCCTACGATGACGCAATCGACGTCGCCGTCGGCCATGAGCTTCGCCACCGCGCTGTCCGGCACCAGCGTCACGTCCAATCCCGCCTGCGCGAGTTCCCACGCGGTCAGGCGCGCTCCCTGAAGATACGGCCGGGTCTCGGTCGCCAGAAAACGGACCTTCTTCTTCTGCTGCCGGCAGAACATGCCGATCAGCGCCATCTCCCCGCTCACGTGGCAATGGGTCAGGACCGTCGCGTGGGAACCGATCAGCTGCGCGGCCGCCTGCGCCCGGCCCAGGCGCTGGCGCCGGATCCCATTTTCCAAAAAACCTTCCATCGCGGCCAAAAAATCATCCGCAAAGAACAGGCTGTCGTAGACCTTCTCGGCCATCCCCAGGACCATCGACGTGACTTCGGCAAAAGGGAACGTCGGCCGGCTTTTATTAAAATCCTCGGCGACCCGGCGCAGGCACGCCATCTGTTCTTCCTTGGAAGCGCCTTTCTTCTTGTTGATCTCAAGCATGAAAGAATAGCAGACCGTGAGGAACTGACCGAAGGCCCGCGTCTTCATCTCCTTGACCGCGCGCACGGCCTCCCGGTGATCGCGCACCTTCAGATACGTGACGGTCCGCGGGATCCTGGTTTCGTCGAGGATATGCAAGACATCCCCGCGCAGCCGGACGGGCCAAAAAAGGACCGGCTCTTTCACGCCGCCCCCTTCTGCGCCAGGGCGGCGACCGCATCCAGACAGATCTGCACGACCTTCGCCTCGGCCTCGTAATAGTCGGGATTCATGAATCCCAGCTCTCCGGTGATCAGGTTGTCGCTCACCGCCGCGATCGAAGAGGCCTTGACGCCGTTGATCTGCGCGATGGTCAAAAGGGCGCTGGAGACCATGTCGACGGCGATCGCGCCTTCCCGGCGCACCTTCTCCACGAGCTCGCGCGTTTCGCGCAGGAGCGCGTCGGTCGTCCACATCAATCCCTTGTGCAGCGCCGCCCCGTTGGCCGCCGAAGCCTTTTCCAGCGCCTCGGTCGCGGTCTTCTCGCAAACGGTCTTAAAATCCTCCTCGACGTAGTACGGCGTCACTCCGTCGCCGCGCACGCACCCCGTCGCCAGAACGATGTCGCCCACCTTGATCTTCTCATCCAGCGCTCCGCAGGAACCGGCGCGGATGATGTATTCGACCTTGCCCGCGCACAGGATCTCGGCGATGATCGCCGAATCCGGAGAGAACCGTCCGCCGTTGCCCACCGCCACCTTAATGCCTTTGTAAGTGCCCGTGTACAGCGCGTACTCGAAGAACGAAAAGGACTTGACGGGTTTCTCCAAAAAGCTCAAGATCGCATCCCTGCGCTCCGTCGTCCCCGGGATGATCGCGTACTTGCCGAAATCGCCGGGCTTCACCTGCACCATGCCCAACAGGTCCTGCCCCGTCATGTGGATCGCTTTTTTCATCTCCATCAGGTTCTCCTTTTCCGCCGGCGCAGCGCCCTTATTGACGGTCGGCCGCGCCCGATAATTCCTGTTTTAAGACAGCCTTGTCGACTTTCCCCGACGTTGTCTTGGGCAGATGGGCCACGAAGACAACATCATGAGGCAGCTTGAAATGCGCCAGATGCTCACGGCAAAACTGACGCAACTCTTGGGGCGCGGGCGCCTGCCCCTCTTTCGCGACCACGTACGCCCGGATCGACTCTCCCCGCAGCGCGTCGGGAACACCGATCACCGCCACCTCCTTGACCATCGGATGCTTATGAAGAGCTTCTTCGACCTCCGGCGGAAAAACGAGCTGGCCGGAGACTTTGATCATGTCCTTCTTGCGGCCGACGATATAATACATCCCTTGGGCGTCACGCCGCGCCAGATCCCCGGTATGGAACCAGCCGTCGCGCAGCACCTCCTGCGTCATCTGCGGATCCCTGTAATACCCCTCCATCACCACCCAGCTCTTGAGGATGATCTCCCCGAACTCGCCTGCCGGCACCTCCCGGCCTTCATCATCGACGATCTTAACCTCGATCCACGGCGCGGGCCGTCCGATGGATTCGATCTTGTCGCTGCCCAGAGGGATGACCAGGTTCGGCGCGTTGGTCTCCGTCAGACCCCAGCCGTTGAGCAGCTTGGCGTTCGGGCAATACGTCCTGAACCGCCGGATCGCGTCGGGCGAATTAGGGGCGCCGAAGACGTTGACCCAGCGCAGGCTGCCCAGGTCGAACTTCTCGAACTCTTTCAGATGCAGGAGCGCGTAATACATCGACGGCACCAGATGGAAGCACGTGACCCGGTAACGCTCGATGTTCTTGAGGAACTCCAGCGGGATGAAGCGCTCCATCACGACGAGCGTAATGGCGAAGAAGAGGCAGTTCTGGATATAGACGAGCCCGCCGGCATGCGAAAAAGGCAGGGCCGAAAGCTTGACGTCCGCCGCCGTCAGGTCCACAAAAAACTCCATCGCCCGGGGCGCTGCGGTCAGATGGCGGTAGTTGAGCGACACGCCCTTGGGCCGGCCCGTCGAACCCGAAGTATAAAGGATGAGGGACAGATCGGCGTCCGCGACCGGGACCTTCGGAGCGTCGCAAGACCCTTTTGAGGTAAGGTCATCGAAAAAAGGATGGCCCGGCGCCTGGAGGCCGGAAAGAACGACATACTTGAGCCCCGGCACGTTCTTTTGGATCCTCTCTAACGAGACGTCCTCCCGGGGTTTGAAAATAAGCAGCGTCGTCTGAGAATGGTTAAGGCAGGCCTCGAGCTCGTCATTCTTAAGCATGTAATCGAGAGGCACGACGGTCGCGCCGAGGCAGAACAATGCCAGGTACGAATAGATATATTCTGGGCGGTTGGGCAGGAAAAGCGCCGCATGGTCCCCTTTCCGGACCCCGAGAGCGGCGAGGTTGTTCGCGAGGCGAAAAACGCGCTCCTGAAGCTGCGAAAAGGTGGCTTGCTCTTCCTGGAAGATGATCGCGGGCTTATGCGGATAATCCCGAGCCTGCTTTTCGATCAGCTCTCTTATGATATTGCGGCTTTCCATCTAAATACCTTGGATGTAGAACGACGGTCAAGGTGAAAAATAGTAGTAAAATTTTACTAATAAAATTTAATTGTGTCAAGAAAAAAATATATGGATAATCTCAGGCCTTTAACTCTCTTTAAAAATTGGGGTTAGGATGAGTGAGGCCATTCGGGGATCGAGATCTTCTGCTTTGAAAGTTCCTGGCCGACCTGACTGAGGAACCTCTTCTCTGCCTGAAGAAGCTCCAGATTATGCTCGACGATCGATTTCAGATGATAGGAAGACCTGACCTCCAGCTTCCCCGCGAGTTTCTGCAGGCCTTCCTCGACCCGGGACAGGAGCCTCGCCCTCCCCTTCAGCCGGTGCATGGCGATATCGAGGGGCAGATAAGGCAGGAAATAGAGCGCCAGGTCAAAGGTGAAATTGGGCCGCTCCACGTCTAAAAGGCTCTTCGTGAGCAAGAGCTGGAGCCGCTGCGACCCTTTAGCCGTGAGGCTATAGGTGAACTTTTCCGGCCGCTGTTTCTGCGCCGCAACAACCTTCTTGACAAAGCCCTTCTTCTCCAAGAGATTCAAGGAATAATAGATAGACTGGACTTCCAGGACCGCAAAGGTGCTGATGACCTCTTTGATCTGTTTTTTGATCTCGTAGCCGTGGCGCGGCTTGTCTTTTAAAAGGCCGAGGATCAGGAGCTCCTGTTCAACTTTCATCGGATTCCTCGAATTCGCCCATCCGGCGGAATTTCTGGTAACGCGCTTCCACGAGCTCTTCCCGGGAGACCTTGAGCAGCTCGACTAAGTGTTTCTTGACCGCGGCCTTGATCGCCCGCGCCGCCTCTTGAGGGTCCCCGTGGGCGCCGCCCAGCGGCTCCTTGATGATCTCGTCGATCACGCCGAAACGCAGGAGGTCCTGGGCCGTCAGCTTCAGCGCATCGGCCGCCTCGGGCGCCTTGACGCTGTTCTTCCACAAGATGGCCGCGCAACCCTCCGGCGAAATGACGGAATAATACGCATTCTCCAGGACGCAGATCCTGTCGGCGACCCCGATGCCCAGGGCGCCCCCGCTGCCCCCCTCGCCGATGACGACGGCCACCAGCGGCGTCTTGATGCTGACCATCTCGCGCAGGTTCCAGGCGATGGCCTGAGCCTGGCCCCTCTCTTCCGCGCCGATGCCCGGATAAGCGCCGGGCGTATCGATGAAGATGACCACCGGGATCCCGAATTTTTCGGCAAGCCCCATCAGCCTCAGCGCCTTGCGGTAGCCTTCCGGATGCGCGCAGCCGAATGTCCTCATCAGGTTCTCTTTCGTGTCGCGGCCCTTCTGGTGGCCGATCACGAGGACCTTCTGCCCGTCCAGGCGGGCGAGGCCGGCCACGATGGCCTTGTCGTCGCGGAAGCAGCGGTCCCCGCGCAGCTCGACGAAATCCTTGAAGATCAGCTGGATGTAATCGAACGTGTAGGGGCGGTGGGGATGGCGGGAGATCTGCACGCGCTGCCAGGGCGTCAGCTTGCCGTAGATGTCGCGGCGCAGATGCTCGAGCTTCTCTTCGAGCCGCTTGATCTCGCCCGACAGGTCGATCTTCTTATCGGAGGTGAACCGTTTGAGCTCACCGATCTTCTTCTGAAGTTCGACGACGGGCTTTTCAAAATCGAGACCGACCATGGGAGCCCTTAGTCGTTGATGGTCACTTCGGTCCCGCGGGGCAGCAGATCAAAGAGCTGCTCCACGTCCGGATTGAGCATGCGCACGCAGCCCGCGGTCGCCTGCGTGCCGATCGACTCCGGCTCAGACGTCCCGTGGATCCCGTATCCGGGAAGATCGAACCCCAGCCAGCGCGTCCCCAGGATGTTCTGGGGGTTGCCGTAAGGAATGATCTTGCCTTCGTGGGTCCAATCGGGCTCGACCAGCTTGTTGATGACCTTAAAAGCCCCGACGGGCGTGATGTTATTCTTCCCCGTCGAGACGGGATACGTCTTGACGACCTCGCCGTTCGATTGCAGGAGCAGGAGGTTCTGGGATTTGTCGACCATCACGCTGAACTTCCCTGTCCACACCCTCAGGCGCATATCCGGCCGGATGATATCCGACGTCAGGCCGTTCTGTTTCTTCAGGAACTCGACGGTCGTGCGGTAGCGGCTCGCGATGGCGCTCAGCGAATCCCCCGGCTTGACCACATACACCTCGGTCTCGTCCGGAACGCTGATCGCCGAGACGATCACCCGCATGTTGACGTCTTCATACTTTTTCTGCACATCGGCGATCCCGGAACGGGAGACGGAATTCCCCATGATCTCTTTATACGCCTGGCGCGCGCGGACCAGCTCTCCCTGCGCCTCGAGCGCGGCCGCCGCTTTCAGGAGGTCTTCGAATTTATCCGAGGAGACGGCCGGCGCGGACTCGGAAACAGCCGTCGCCCCGCGGCGAGAAACGCCGCTCATCTTGATGACGACTCCCAGGGCCAACAACACCGCCACTCCCGCCGCGCTCCAGATCCAAACCTTCTTCACCGCTGTCCTCCTTTGTTGACGCTGCCGATCCGCGGTCTATATGTATTATTCAAGGCCTCACAAAGACGATCGCCAGAAAGATCCCGATCAACGAGCCCATAAAGACTTCGATCGGCGTGTGACCGATCAATTCCTTGAGCTGCTCTTCTTCGATCTTCCCCCTCCAATAGATGTCATCAAGGATCCTGTTGAGGATCCCCGCCTGTTTTCCCGTCGACCGGCGCACCCCCTGGGCGTCGAACATCGTCACCAGCGCGAAGACCGCCGCCAGGGCGAATAAGGGCGTCTGAAAGCCGTAGTCGAAACCGATGATCGTCGCCATGGCGCTGGAGCCGGAGGCGTGCGCCGAAGGCATGCCGCCTGTGCCGATGAACCAGCGAAAGTCAAAACGATGCGTGCGCAACACGCCCAGGCCGACCTTGATCGTCTGGGCAAAAGCCCATCCGGCCAAGGTCACCATCAACACGTGATTCGAAACCATGCTGGCAAAAACGCCCTTCATAAGCTCTCCTCCTTCATGGGCGGGGCGGACCTTCAGGATCCTCGCTGACAGGGATCACACGGATATCGACCTTTTCGTCGATATCCTTCCCGTCCCTGACGAAATAACCGGCGTTGCCTCCTTCATCTGACGGCGCCGGCTCCTCGTCCCTTGCCCCGGACGCTCGCTGCTCGCGCAGACGGGCGGCCTCCCGGACCCGCTCCTCCCTCTGGCGGATCCGCTCTTCCCTTTCCCGAACCCGGACCTCGGTGATCGCGCGCTTGAGCTCAGGCACCGAAGAAAGGCGCTTCTTCATCTCCAGATTCTCCAGCTCAAGGCGCATCTTCTCCTGGGTCAGGCTGTCGCTCTGTCCCATCAACTCGGTGTTCGCCTGGACGCTCTGGTTGAAACTTTCAGCCAGCACGGCGAGCTCTTGGAGATATCCCTGGATCTCACCGGAACGTTGCTCGAGCTTCTGGTTAAGATCAAGGATCTCTCCCTGCAACCCGGCGTTCTTCTTGACCATATCGCTCAAGGAAGTCCTGGAATCCTTAAGGAGTTTATGCGAGGTGTCCAGCTTGAGCTCCAGTTCGGTGACCGATAATTTGATATCCTCGTTTTCCTGGACCAGCTCTAACGACTTATAGAAGCCGAAGATCGCGACACCCAGGAGGAAGGCGACAAAAACGAGGAAAAGAGACAATTTCATGGGAACGAGACGGGGTTTTGGATTGACAGGATGAAGCTTCTGTGGTAACTTAGCGACATAAGTTCTTTTCCCGCCTGCAGTCCCTCAGAGAGCTTCAATTAGCTTCCCATTATATTATAACCATTCTAAAAATCAAGCGCTTTTAGGTCTGTTAAAATGCTGGCCAAGGTGCATAGTTTTGGTCTTTTTGGCATCGATGCCTATCCGGTAGAGATCGAGGTCGATGTGGCCAGCGGTCTGCCCTCCGTTTCTGTCGTAGGCCTGCCGGATTCTTCCGTCAAAGAAAGCAAAGAGCGCGTCCGCTCCGGCGTCAGGAACAGCGGCCTGGACTTCCCCCCTGACAAGATCACTATCAACCTGGCACCGGCTGACCGACGCAAGGAAGGACCATCCTTCGAGCTCCCCATGGCCTTAGGGATCCTGGCGGCCAGCGAACAGATCGACAAGAGCCTTCTGGATGATTACGTCTTTGCGGGCGAACTTTCCCTTAATGGCGATGTCAGAAAGATCAAGGGCGCCCTCTCGATGGCCCTGTGCGCCCGCATTGGGAAAAGGAAAAAGCTGGTCTTACCGGCCATCAATGCCAAAGAGGCTTCTATTGTTAAAGAGATTAAAGTCTTTGGTGTGAATACACTTAGTGAATGTCTCGAGCTCCTAAAAAACCCGGGATCATTTATCCCTGACAAAAGGATCAAACCAGTAGCCAAGAACACTGCGTCCGTCCATCATCGATCGGATTTTTCCGAGATCAAAGGGCAATTCCTCGCTAAAAGAGCCCTTGAGATCGCCGCAGCGGGCTGCCACAACATCCTTCTCATTGGCCCGCCCGGAAGCGGCAAGACCATGCTGGCTAAAAGGCTCCCAACCGTCCTCCCCGATCTTACCCTGGAAGAATCCCTCGAGACGACAAAGATCCATTCGGCTGCAGGCCTCATCGACCCTCATGAGGGCCTCATCAGGACGCGGCCGTTCCGCTCTCCCCATCACACGATCTCTGATGTCGCTCTGGTAGGCGGAGGAACTTTTCCTCAGCCGGGCGAGATCAGCCTGGCGCATAACGGCGTGCTCTTCCTTGACGAACTTCCTGAATTCCATCGGAATGTCCTGGAAACTTTGCGGCAGCCTCTTGAAGAAGGCGCGATCAGAATATCCCGCGTTAACAGGTCGCTGGCCTTCCCTTCCCGTTTCATGCTCGTCTGCGCGATGAACCCTTGCCCGTGCGGCCACTACACGGACCCGCGCAAGGCCTGCCGCTGCACGCCCAACAAGATCGCCTCCTACATGGGCAAGATCTCCGGCCCCCTGCTGGACAGGATCGACATCCATCTGGAAGTCCCCGCTCTTCAATACAACGAACTAACCAGCCCCGATGAGGCTGAATCTTCCGCTTCTGTCAAAGAGCGCGTCATCCAAGCCCGCGCCGCCCAACACAGCCGGCTCAGCGAAAAGCCTGCCCTCTATAATTCCCGGATGGGGGCCTCTCAGATAAAAAAACACTGCGGCCTCGAGCCGCAGGCGCAGAATCTGATAAAAACGGCGATGACGGAGTGGGGGTTTTCCGCGCGGGCCTACGACAAGATCCTTAAGGTGAGCCGCACGATCGCGGATCTAGCGGGGAGTGAAACGATCAGCGTCGAGCATGTCTCGGAGGCGATTCAATACAGGAGCCTGGACAGGAAATGGTGACTCACCGGCCGAACGCTTCCTTTAGGATCACATCGGCGATGTGTTCGGCCAAAAGCCTGTTGCCTTTATCGGTGCAGTGGCCGAAATCATCAGCGAACATATCCCAGAAATAGTAAGCGTAACCGTGCTTTGCGATCGCTTCTTTAAATATCCTCTCGTTGTCTATAAATATGATGCCCTGTTCATCGCCTTCAAATATCTTCTTGAGCGGCTCGACGGGGCGCAGCGGATACTGCATGCAGACATAGGCCACGCCCCTTTTGTCCAGGATCGATTTAAGCTTGCGATGGTTATCGATCGTATCTTGAGAATACTGATCGAGCGCTGCCTCTCTGACCCCCTCGGCAAACTTTCCGGCAAGCCCGGCATCGCCCTTCTCCAGATATAAAAGCTCCAGCGCTTTGGAAGCTTCTTCGTTGCGGGGGTTCATCTCAATGACCTTTTTCCATGCTACCTCCGCTTCGCCGGTCCGGCCTTGCGCCTTGTAAACCTTGCCGAGCTCGACATACAACCTTTCGTTCTGCGGATAGAGCTCGATGGCGTCCTTATAACACTTTTCAGCCTCGGAGAATCTCCCCAACTGATGGCAAAAGCCTCCCAGCGTAAAATAAGGCCTTGGACTCTCCGGGTTCAGGACGATGGCCTTCTCGTAAAGTTCGATAGCCTTGTCAAAGGGCTCTTCGGCCTCGGAAAATCTCCCCGGCTGGTGGCGATAAAGCCAGCCCAGCTCGAAATACCCATTCTCGTTGTCCGGTTCGAGCTCGATCGCCTTGTTATAGCACGCCTCAGCCTCGGAAAATCTTTCCTGATGCCGATAGAAACGCCCGAGCCTGATCAAAGCTCCGGCGTCCTGCGGATCGGCCTCGACAGCTTTTTTGAGCCCGGCCTCTTCCTCTGCCGCGGGCTGTTGCGGTCCCTCTTGCGTGGGCTCACGGACAGAAAGGACAGCGGCGCGCTCGGCAGAGCAGGCCTTCGTCCTTCCGATCGTGCTGGCGATATGAAGACCCAGAAGTCTGGCTAGTTTATAGACCCGCAGAGACCTGAAAAAACCGGCCGCAGCCGATCCCTCGGCAGGCTCGGGAGCCACATGCAAGCCGCTATCATTGATGCCCATCATCGTGATCACCATATCCGGATGATAGGAATCGACGTAAGAGTCAAGCCTGGATACGATGTATTTCGTCTCTGTCCCGCCTATTCCTTTGTCGATGACGCTGAATTTTACGCCGATGGCGCGCTTGTTCAGTGTTTCTTCCAACAGGCGAGGATACTGGTCCTGAGTCGTAGATTCCCCGAGGCAAAGGATGCGATATTCGGGCTTGCGCAGCAGAGAAACCCTGTTCTTCAGTTCCTGCGAAGAAAGAAGGATAAATCCTCCCAGGCGCAATACCGCCTCCAGAAGGGCCAACGTCAAGAATACCCCGAATATCACCAGGGCCATTCTCTGGCCAAGCGAGGTCTTAAGAGGATGTCGGGCGTTCGTTTTCATGAGGAAGCCTTGAAGGCTTGCGCGAAGACCGTAAGCCCCGCGCGTCAGCGGCCGAATACTTCTTTTAAGATCGTATCGGCGATGTTTTCGGCCATGAGCCTATTGCCTTTCTCGGTGCAATGCCCGAAGTCCCCGCCGAAAACATCCTTGAAATATTCCTTGCGGCTGCCCTGTCTGAGCGCGTCCTTGAATATTTTCTCATTATCGACGAAGATGATCTTCTGCATGCCGTCCGGGAATATCCTGCGCAGCGGCTCGACGGAGCGCAGGGGATACTGCATGCAGACATAGGCCACGCCCCGCCGCTCGAGGATCTCTTTCATCCGCCCGTAGCTGGCGATTGTCAGGGAACAATAGTAACCTTGCCCGTCAGCGCCGCAGACACTCACGGTCCTCGGCTCCCCCTTCTCTTCGTAGATCATCTTGAGCGCGCCGTAGGCCAGATCCTGCTGCGGCTCCAGCTCGATGGCTTTCTTGAATAAGACCTCCGCTTCGGGAACCTTGCCTTGCGCCCGCCGCAAATGCCCCAGTTCCACATAAGCGTCATAGTTCCGGGGGTTCAGCTCAAGGGCTTTTAAAAGAAAGGTCGCGGCCTCGGGAAAGTTTGACTGCTCCCGGCAGAAATGCCCCAACTCGATGAAGGCTCCGTCGTTGCCGGGATTCAACTCGACGGCCTTCCTGAGAGAAGCTTCAGCTTCCGAGATCTGACCTCTTTCCCAGTAGATATGCCCCAGCTCGACATAACCCAACTCACACTGAGGGTCCAGGATGATGGCCTTTTTAAAAAAAGTTTCGGCTTCGGAAGACCTCCCATAGCCCCGATAGAGATGCCCCAGCTCCAGATAGGACCAGTCGCTCCGGGGATCGACCTCAAGGGCCTTCTTGTAGTAACCTTCGGCCTCGAGAAGCTTTCCCTGTTCCCGGCAAGCCAAGCCCAGCTCGATATAGGCCTGACTATTGCGGGGATCCAGGTCCAGGCCTCCCCTTAAAAAGGCCTCCGCTTCAGAAAGCCTGCCTTGCTTGCGGTATAAATGTCCCAGCTCGAAAAAGCCCAAGCTGTTTTGCGGATCCAATTCCAAAGCTTTCTTGAGCAAGACTTCGGCCTCGTCAAGCTTGCCTTGCTCGCGATAAAGACGGCCCAATTCGAAATAAGACGATCCGTTCTGAATATCCAGTCCCATAGATTTTTTAAACAAAGCTTCGGCATCGGAGGGCCTATTTTGTTCCCTGTATAAACGCCCGAGTTCAATATAAACCAGACTGCTTCCAGGATCCAATTCCGCGGCCCTCTTCAAGGAGGCCTCGGCCTCGGTGATATTTTTCCCCTCGCGATAAAATCGCCCCAACTCGAAGTAAGCCAGACTGTTCTTCGGATCCAGCTCGATGGCTCTTTTCAGGGAGGCCTCGGCCTCGACAAACCTGTCCTGTCCTGCGAAAAAGCGCCCCAGCTCCAGATAGACCGAGGTATTGCCGGGATTCAGCTCGATGGCCCTTTTGAAGGAAGCCTCCGCTTCGACACGTTTGCCCTGTTGCGCATAAAGGCGGCCCAGTTCGAAATAGACCAGATCGCCTTGGGGGTTTAATCCCAGGCTCTTGTTGAGCAACGCCTCAGCCTCGGATAGCTTACCCTGTTCCCGGTACAGGCAGCCCAGCTCGAAATATGCCCGCTCGTTCTGAGGGTTCAACTGGATGGTTCTCCTGAGGGCGTCCTCAGCCTCGACAGGCTTGCCCTGCTTCCGGCAGAGCCGCCCCAGTTCGAAAAAGGCCAACTCGTTGTGCGGATCCAACTCCACGGCCTTCTTCAAGGAAACCTCGGCTTCGGGAAATTCGCCCTTCTCCGAATAAAGACGGCCCAACTCAAAATAGGTCTGGCCATTTTGAGGATCCAATTCATTGGCCCTCTTAAAGAAAGCCAATGAATCGGAAAATCTGCCCTCTCCGCGGTATAAATGCCCGAGCTCGCTGGCGGCGGAGGCGTTTTCGGGATCGATCTCTGCAGCTTTCTTGATCGCGGCCTCCGCCTCGGCAAATCTGCCTTGTTCCCGATAGAGCCGCCCCAGCTCGAAATGGACCAGATCATTCTGCGGGGCTAATTC
>JBFZAX010000201.1:0-5024 GCA_041308805.1 Candidatus Omnitrophota bacterium
CACCCAGTTCAGGCTCATGTCAGGCAGATAGACCGGGATGCGGTCTTCCACCTTTAGCGGCGAAAGGCCGTTATATTGAACCACATAAACCTCAGCCTTCGCCGACTTTTCTTTTACGGCCGCGAATTCAACGTCGCCGAACATCGACCGGTATCGTTGGGCCTCGGCCGACCCCATCGCGGAAGCCACGGCGAGGATGTTTTCTTTGAGGACTTGGGGCACTTCCAAGCCGTAATCCTTCGCATAGTCTCCCTTGTAGATGTCAACGGCTTTCACGTACTCGATAAAGGCGTCGTTGATCCCCTCGAGGGTTCCGGTCGTCTCGTATAAGATCCCGGCCAGGAGCCGGGCGAACGCGTCCTCCTTGTAAACATTCTTCTGGTCCGGATCATACCGGCTGTTGATCAGCGCCAGGACCTCATCGACTTCACGGGCCTCCACGAGCGCCTCACCGGGCTGCGCGATCGCCGCGTAATTGAGCGCCTGGAAGATGTTGACCGCCACCCTCTCAAAATCCTCGCCTCTGTAAGGAGCGGTGTAGTCGTTCACGGCCCATGTGACGGCGATGCCGGAAACGGACTTGGTGTAAAGACCGTCGTATTCCGTCTTCGCCGCGGCGAACGCCCGGATGCTGTCACGGTAATCCCGGGAGAGATGCGAGACATACCCCCTGTCGAGGAAATAGAGGAACCGGTTGTTCTTCCCGTAGGCGTTGGTGTCGCCGGCCAGCGTCGACCGCGCGGCGTCGTAATCGGCGGCCGCGACCAGGTTCACGACCTCGGACTGCCTGACGAGGGAGCGGGCGCAAGAGACATTCAAGAGCAAAAGAAAAAGCGGCAGGCATCTTGAGACGCCTGCCGCTCTGAGAAAAGCGTGGGCCACGGACGCGCCTCCTATAGGCCGAAGGCGCTGCGGGAAACGATCTTTTTGATCTCTTTCTGGGCCATCCAGACCTTTTCGTTGGTCTCTAAGTCCACCAGCTCCAGGTCGGTCTGATAAAAAATAACGTATTTGCCCTTGACCTCGTCCTTGATGGAAGCGATCGCGCCTTGCAGCATATAATCAGCGCCTGTTTCCTTCCCGAAGGCCTTGAAGGTCTCGGGGGAGGCGAACTGCCCCTGGTCCGACCTCTCGTCCCTGATCTCCTCCCGCGGCTCTTTGGCGGCGACGATCTTGGCCTTGCCGGACTTCAGGAGGCTGCGCTCGAGGTCCGCGACGAAGGTCGCGGCGTCGATATGCTCCGAGGTCTTGTTGATGACGGTGCCGACGATGACGGCCGGGACGGCGTCATGGGCCCGGGTGAAATCGCTCGCCCACGACCTCCCCAGACAATCATTGACCATCTCCTCCGCCACGAGGCGCGAATCGGTGTCATTCCACTTGCCGCTCAGGTCGACGACCCCTTCGACCGGGGCGCGTTCGACCTTGATCTTGGCGCAACCGACAGCTCCCAGCACCCCTAACACCAATAATATCACCGCTATGTTGATCTTTTTCATATCGCCTCCGGATAGCTACATGAAATTACGTATTTAAAATCATACTCTCCTGCAGCGATATCGTCAAGGTCTTCAGTGGAGTATCTTAACGCGAATCGAACGCGAATGATTGCAAATAGGCTTTGCTCAGGGCTGGGCCACCGCCGGGGATCTCCCTGGCCCCCCGGCCCCCCGACGAGGAACCCTCCCGTGGTCCTTCGACAAGCTCAGGATGGTGAGCGAAGTCGAACCATTCCCCCCGAAGAAACTTAAGAGAGACGGGTCCCCCCTCCGCTACGGGGGTCTGCGGGAGACCCCCGACGCCGTCCCTCCCTGTCGACCTATTCATCCGTAGGGAACGGCTTGAAACCGTTCCTGCGTTACTTTACGCGAATCAGTCTATAGTCAATGGTCGATAGTCGATTGTCAATGGGGAAGAGAAAGACTTCGGTCTTAGGTTGCGAAGGTTAAGAAAGTTAAGGAAGTTAAGAAGGTTACGGTGAAAGAAAGAGCAAAAAATCAAAGTCTTGTTTTAAACATCTTCTCTTTCCGTTTGACGCAACTTCCTTAACCTGTCGTCTCATCGGACCTCGGACCTCGGACTTCGATCCTTTTGGTTTTGACCATAGACCATAGACTACCTTCCGGATCCCACTCGAGCTGTAATTTCATCCCGAACGCCTCCTCAAAAAGATCCGATTTTTCTCTGCCTTGCTCCAGGTCTGTTTCCGAAAAGGAACCGGCCTGGGTCACGGTCAGCCGGACTCTGTTTTTTTCGATGACGCCGGCGAGGTCTTTGATGCGCGAGGCGTGCGTGGCGTCCAGCCCGTCCGCGAGGCGCAGCAGGGCGGAGAGCTTCCTGACCGTTTCTTTTTCCTTGATACACAGCGAGCCGAAATGCTCGTGGGAATCTTTTGGCAGGGCCTTGCGGTGGTAGCGGGCGATCAGGCCGATGAAGGTCTTTTCCTTCCCGTCCAGGGAAGGCAGGTCGGCTTCCATGATGCGCCGCAGGGAGTTTTTGTGGTGTTTTTTCTGGCCGTCGATCCAGCCGATGTCGTGCAGGACCGCTGCGAAGCGCAGCCGCGTCTTCTCCCGGGGGCCGAAGCGGTGCAGGGGAGACAAGGCATCAAAGATCTTTTCCGAGAGCTCCGCGACATGGAGGGCGTGGCTGTATTCGAGGTCGCAGGACGCGGCCAGCTTGATGATGTCGGCGGGGAAGCCGGCCGGCCTCACTTCAGGGCGCAGCGGAGTTTTTTCCATAGTTTTTGGTCCTTTTGGCGCTTCCAAGCATTGAAGAAGCGGCCGTAGGCGCGGTCCTGGAGCATTTTCAGTTCCCGGTCCAGCGCGTCCGGGGCGTCAGCTTTGGAGTTCTTCCTCCAGGTGTAGGAGTTGTGCATATTCCCGAGATGCCTTTGGATCTGGCGGCTGGCCGAGACGAACGCCCAAAGTTTTCCCGGATAAAAAAAGCTCAGGTCTTCGAGCGTATAGCGCAGATGTTTTACTGCGATCCGCAGCCGGTGGAGCCGGGGAACATCTTCTTTCCTGTCCGCCCAACCGGACAAGGACCTTACCTTTTTGAGATCCTGCAGGGCGCGCCGGGCCAACCTTTTCTTAGTTTTTTTGGACGAGACTTCCCTGAGGTCGCGCAGGATCCCGGCGGTCAGGCCGGAGTCCTGCGTCTTTGTGAGGGTCTTTGCGATGACAGGCTGAAAACGCGCGCGTTCTTGCGAAAGCCGCCGGATGAGGCGACCCAGGGAAGGGCGGGACGGCGTCGCTCTTTCCGAAGAAAGGAAACTTTTTAAGAAAGCGATCTGGGTGTCGAGGTCGCGGCTGGGGCCTAAGGTCCTGCCGATCCGGCGCAGCTGCTTTTTCGAACTTTTATAAGTAGCCGCAGGCCAGCACTCCCGGAAAGATTCCAGGACCACCCGTAAGCGCCGGCATGCGACTCGCAGCCGATGGAGATGTTCGATGTCCCGGGAGGTCAGGGTGCCGGGGAGTTCCCGGTCGAACGCGTCGACCCTTCTTTGGACGATCCGGCGGACGAGGTTGCCGGCGGCCGGGGGGGTCATGGGGAGCCGGCGTAGTGGGCGATCAGGAATTCCTGGGCGTTGAAGGCTGTTGCCGGGTCCGCGAGCCGCGCGTAGGTGGCGTCATTTTTCAGGATCCGCGTCTTGGCCGTGTCTTTCCAGTAGGTCTCCATGATGAAGTGCAAGTGGTCTTTGAGCTCTTCCTTGGTGATCTCGAAGAGGAGCTCCACCCGCCGGGAGAGGTTGCGCGTCATCCAATCGGCCGAAGAGAGGAAGACGCGGCGCTCGCCGTTGTTATTGAAGACGTAAAGACGGGAGTGCTCGAGGAAGCGCCCGACCAGGCTGCGCACTTCGATGTTCTCGCTCAGTCCTTTGACCCCGGGGATCAGGCAGCAGATCCCGCGCACGAGAAGGCGGATCTTGACGCCTTTTCCAGAGGCCTCATAGAGTTTTTCGATGACCTCCGTGTCTTCCAGCGCGTTCATCTTCGCGGTGATGAGGCCGTTCTTCGTCTTCTCCTGGCAGGCGATCTCCGCATCGATCATGTCCAGGAAATAGTCGCGCATATCGTGGGGGGCGGCGATGATCCGTTTCCATCGGCTGGGCACGGAATAGCCGCTGAGGACATTGAACATGTCGGAGATGTCTTTGGCGAAGTCCTCGTTGGTGGTGAAGTAGCCGATATCCGTGTAGAGCCGGGAGGTTTTTTCATTGTAATTGCCGGTGGAGAGATGGACATAGCGCCGGATACGGTCTTCCTCTTGCCGGACGATGAGGGTCATTTTGCAGTGGGTTTTCATCGCGGGGATCCCGTAGATGACGTGGCAGCCGGCTTCCTCGAGCTCCCGCGCCCAGTTGATGTTGTTCTCTTCGTCGAAGCGCGCCTTCAGCTCCACTAAGACCGTCACCTGTTTTTTGTTGGTCGCCGCTTCCTTGAGGGCGCGGACGATAGCGGAGTCCTGGTTTGTCCGGTAAAGGTTCATCTTGATCCCCATGACCTGCGGGTCCCGGCTGGCCCCGGCGATGAGGTCGACCGTGGGCAGGAACGATTGATACGGCAGGTGGACCAGGAAGTCGCCGGCCTTGATCCTCTCGAAGATGTTCTCGGTGCTGATCTTGGAAGGGATGAAGCTGGGGAAGCATAGCTGGGTCTCGGCGACCTGGGGGATCACCTCGAAAAGATAGGTCAGGTCGAGCTCTTCAGGGACGTAGCTGACCTCATCCGCGGCAAAGTCGATGGCGGCGCAGAGGGTGGCGGTGAGGTCTGCCGGGCACGTCTTTTCGACCTGGAGATGGACCACGCTGGCTTTTGGGCGTTTCTTGATCTCATTTTCGATGGCTTTCAAAAGGTCCGGCGTGTATTCCTCGACTACGGATAATTCGCTGTCACGGATCACGCGGAACAGGGCGCTGCCGGCGATCTTGTAGCCCTTGAAGAAGTCAGGCAGATATTCGCGGATGATGTCTTCGATGAGCAGGAAGCTGAGCCTGTTCTTTTCAGAGGGGAGCCGCAGGGTCC
>JBFZAX010000202.1:0-5376 GCA_041308805.1 Candidatus Omnitrophota bacterium
CGGGCGGTCTCCATGGACCTCAAGCGGCCCGACAGCCTTCTTTATGTGGTGGGCGAGACCTTTGAGGAGTTCGGAGGCTCGCATTATTATGATGTTCTGAAGGCCGGGGGAGGGGCCGTTCCTCAGGTCGACTTCAAACGGTCTTTGCGCCTGATGGAAAAGCTCGTCGCGGCTACGGCCAAGGGACTTGTCTTATCCGCCCATGATTGTTCCGAGGGAGGGCTGGCGGTGGCGTTGGCGGAGATGTGCCTGGCCGGGGGCCGGGGAGCGAATATCTTTGCCGCCGATGCCCCGGCCCGCGCCAAAGCCCGGCGTGACGACGTGGTCCTTTTCTCAGAGTCCAACACCCGTTTTGTCGTGGAGGTCGCCCGGGACCGGCAGAAGCCGTTCGAGCGCTTGATGAAGGGGGTCGCGCTGGGCCTGGTGGGATGCGTGTCCGAGGCCCCGGAGATTAAGATCTACTGCGTCAAAGGAACGCTGGTCCTGCAGGCGGATTGCGGGCGATTGAAAGAGTCTTGGCAGCGGCCGCTGCGGACCGTTTGAGGAGGCTTATGAAGGTTCAAAAGAAAAAGACGAAACCCCGCCGCGCCAAGAATGGCAGCGAGGCGCATATCCTGCGCAGTGCGGGAGGGGCGTTCAAAAAAAAGGAACGGGACAGGATCGCGCGCATCGTCGATGAATTCGAGATGGGCTTTAAGAAGCTCGGCCGTTTCCGCAACGCCGTTTCGATCTTCGGGTCTTCGAGGCTGGAGCCGGGCGATGAATACTACAAGCTGGCGCAGGACACGGCGTACCGCCTGGTCAAGGCCGGTTATCAGGTGATCACGGGCGGCGGCCCCGGATTGATGGAGGCGGCCAACAAGGGAGCCCACCGCGGAGGCGGGATTTCGATCGGCCTGAATATCTATATCCCGACGGAACAGAAGGCCAACGAGTTCGTGACGGACCTGCTGGAGTTCCATTATTTTTTTGTGCGTAAGGTCATGTTTGTCCGTTACGCCCGGGCGTTCGTGATCTTCCCCGGCGGCTACGGCACGCTCGACGAGCTTTTTGAGTCCATCAATCTGATCCAGACGAACCGGATCCCGCGCTTTCCCGTCGTCCTGGTCGGCAGCCGGTATTGGCAGGGGCTGCTCCATTGGGTCATGGCGACGGTGCTGCGCCGGGGGTGCATCGGGGAGGGGGACCTGAGCCTCTTTTCGCTCGTGGACCGTCCCGAGGACGTCGTCAAGGTGATCGACAGATTTTACCATAAGAGCTGAGACGGCGCGGCGCGCCGGAGGGAGTCGTTCGTGGTCCGACCCAAGGTTTTGGTCTTGAAAGCGGCAGGCATCAACTGCGATGCGGAAACGGCGCATGCTTTTGAGAGCGCCGGCGCCGCGCCCGAGCCCGTCCATATCAATCAGCTCGTCAGCGGCAAGAAGAAGATGGCCGCCTACCAGATCCTGGCGCTGTCGGGCGGGTTCACGTACGGGGATGATATCGCGGCGGGCCGGATACTGGCCAATGAGCTGAAATGTAAACTGGCGGACGATATCAGGAAGTTTGTCGACGACGGCAAGCTTATTATCGGCATCTGCAACGGATTCCAGGTTTTGGTCAAGGCCGGGCTTCTGCCGGGGAATCCTCCGTTCGTCCAGGAGGCGACCCTGGCGGGCAATGACAGCGGTTTCTTCGAAGACAGGTGGGTTTATTTAAGGTCACCGGGCGGCCGGGTGGCGAATTCGCCGGATCCCCAGGCAGTCCCGGGTCCGGCGCGGTGCGTTTGGACAAAAGGGTTGCCGTCCGTGATCTATCTGCCTATCGCGCACGGGGAGGGGAAGTTCATCCCGAAGAACGAAGAGGTCCTTCAGCGGCTCTGGCGCAACGGCCAGGTCGTCTTTCAGTATTGCGATGCCCGGGGCGAGCCGGGAGACTTTCCTGTGAATCCCAACGGTTCGGTGGATAGCATCGCGGGGGTCTGCGACGAGACAGGGCGCGTCTTCGGCCTGATGCCCCATCCGGAGCGCCATCTGATCAGCCTCCAGCATCCCCGCTGGACGCGCGAGGGGCTCAAGCGCCACGGAGACGGCTTCGCCATCTTTTTGAACGCGGTCAATTTTTTCAGGACATAAAGGCCTTTATGTCATCTTCCCCGTATCCCAGACACTATTGCGGCCTCTTCGGCACGTTCGGCTGCCCGGAGGCGAGCTATCTGATCTATCTGGGTCTTTACGCCTTGCAGCACCGCGGCGAGGAGTCCTGCGGCATAGTCACCAGCGACGGCGAGGAGCTTTTTATCCACAAGGATATGGGGCTGGTGGCGGATGTTTTTGACGGAGAAAAGCTCAGGGGGCTGAAGGGGGACCGGGGCATCGGCCACGTCCGTTATTCGACGACCGGTTCGAGCCTCGTCAAGAACGCCCAGCCTCTTTTTGTGGACTATCTGGGCAATTCGCTCGCCGTGGCCCATAACGGCAATCTGGTCAACAGCCAGGGGCTGCGCCGCGAGCTTGAAAAGGGCGGCTCGATCTTCCAGACGACCTGCGACAGCGAGGTCATCGTCCATTTGATGGCGCGCTCCCGGTCCCAAGATGTCGTCCAGCGCCTGACGAGCGCCTTGAAGCGGATCAAGGGCGCGTATTCCCTGGTTCTTTTAACGGAAGATACCCTGGTGGGCGCCCGTGACCCGTATGGTTTCCGGCCGCTGTGCCTGGGCAAAAAAGGCAAGAGCTATTGTCTCGCTTCGGAGACGTGCGCGTTCGACCTGATCGAAGCCAAGTTCGTGCGGGAGGTGGAGCCCGGAGAGATCGTGGTCATCACCGACAAAGGGGTGCGGTCGGTGCGTTTTGCCGAGCGCCAGGCCCGCGCCGCGCAGTGCATCTTCGAGCACATCTATTTTTCCCGGCCGGATTCCCGGGTCTTCGGCGAGACGGTGCATCTGGTGCGCCAGAAGTTAGGCGAGGCGCTGGCCCGGGAGCATCCGGTCAAGGCGGACTTTGTCATCCCGATCCCCGATTCCGGTTTTTCGGCGGCGCTGGGCTACAGCCACGCTTCGGGCATCCCGCTGGAGCAGGGAGTCATCCGGAACCACTATGTGGGTCGCACGTTCATCCAGCCCCATCAGGATATCCGGGACCTCGGCGTCAAGGTGAAATTCAATGTCCTGCGCGACGTCGTGCGCGGCCGGCGCGTTGTCATCGTGGACGATTCCATCGTGCGGGGCACGACGTCGAAGATCCGCGTCAAGAACTTCCGCGACGCGGGCGCCAAAGAGGTGCATATGCGCATCTCCTGTCCGCCGCACCGCTTCCCGTGTTTTTACGGGATCGATTTTCCGACTTCGAAAGAATTGATCGCCAACCGTTACTCCCTTAAGGAGATCGAGGCGTATCTGGGCGTCGACAGCCTGGGATATTTGAGCCTCGAGGGGATGCTGGCTTCGGTAAAGTGCCCGAAGAACGAGTACTGCGTGGCGTGTTTTACCGGCGAGTATCCGGTCAAATTCGCGGCAGCGGATAAGTACGCGCTGGAAAAAGGATGTCATTGTCCGGGGCCGTGAGGCCCGGGCGGGGAGAGGATCATGGGACTCGATTACAAAAAAGCGGGCGTGGACATCGACAAGGCGAACGTCTTGGTGGAATCTTTCAAGCGTCTCGCGAAGAAGAGCGGCCGGCCGGGCGTCTTAGGAGAGATCGGCGGGTTCGGCGCTTTCTTCGATCTTTCCAAGGTCCGGTGCAAGGAGCCGGTCCTGGTCTCTTCGACCGACGGAGTAGGGACGAAGCTGAAGATCGCGATCCTGACAGGGATCCACGATACGGTCGGGATAGACCTGGTCGCCATGAGCGCCAACGATGTCCTGTGCTCCGGGGCCGAGCCGCTTTTTTTTCTCGATTATATCGCCACTGGGAAGATCCAGCCCTCGGTCTTGGAAGATCTGGTGCGGGGGATCGTGACGGGGTGCTGTCAGGCGCGCTGCGCCCTGGTCGGCGGAGAGACCGCCGAGATGCCCGGCATGTATAAGCCCGGAGAGTATGACCTGGCGGGATTTTGCGTGGGGATCGCGGAGAAGAAGAAGATTTTGGGGCGCTCGCGCGTGGCGATGGGCGATGCCGTCATCGGCCTGGAGTCCAGCGGCCTGCATTCCAACGGTTTTTCGTTGGTCCGCAAGATCTTTTCGCGGGAGGAGCTGCGGGGCCGCGCCGAGGAGTTCTTGGCGCCCACGCGGATCTACGTCGAGCCGGTCTTAGGGGTCCTGAAGAAGTTCAACGCCAAGGGTTTTGTCGTGAAGGCGGCGGCCCACATCACCGGAGGCGGTTTTATCGATAAGGCCTCGCGGGTCGTGCCGCCGAACGCGACGATGATCCTCTATAAGAACGCATGGCCGCGCCTGCCGATCTTTGAAGAGATCCAGCTGCACGGTAAGATCGACGAGAAAGACATGCTGCGGACGTTCAATATGGGGATCGGCATGGTCCTCGTCGTCCGGGACCGGGCCAAGATGGATGTGGCGCGCGCGCTCTCCCGGTACGGCGTCAAGAGCTACATCATCGGTGAGATCGTCGGCGGGGTCGGCGGCGTGGCGGTGATCTGAAATCGGCGAAATGAATAATAAGTCTATAGTCGATAGTCAATGGTCTATTGTCTACGTCCAAAAGCCAAAGATATAAAGTTTGTATATACGGCCGTCTTGTCTTTTAGTTTTGACCATAGACCATAGACTATGGACTATCGACGCCGTTGAGACATTGAGACCTTGCCTATGAAAATACTCGTTATCGGTTCCGGCGGACGCGAACACGCCCTGGTGTGGAAGTTGGCCCAATCCCGGCGCGTCAAAAAGATCTATTGCGCTCCCGGCAACGGCGGCATCGCTCAGATCGCTGATTGCCTGCCGGTTAAGGCGGACGATATCCATGGTCTCTTGGCGTTCGCGCTGCGCGAGGGCATCGACCTGACGGTCGTGGGGCCCGAGGCGCCCCTGGTGCTGGGGATCGTGGACGTTTTTCGACGGGAGGGTTTGAGAATATTCGGGCCCACGCAGGAGGCGGCGCGGTTGGAGGGGAGCAAAGCCTTTGCGAAGAAGATGATGGCTAAAATGGGCGTGCCGACCGCTGACTTCGCGCTCTGCGGCCGGGAAGAAGAGATTATGGAGGCTGTCGACCGGCTGGGGCTGCCGGTCGTTTTAAAAGCCGACGGCTTGGCGGCCGGTAAGGGCGTCGTCATCTGCGATACGGCGCGAGCCGCGCGCGAGGCGGCCCGCCGGATGCTCGTGGATAAGGTGTTCGGAGAGGCAGGGTCATCGGTCGTCGTCGAAAAATGTCTTTTCGGCGAAGAGGCTTCGATCCTGATGCTGACCAACGGTCGCGTCGCGATCCCCCTGGCGTCTTCCCAGGA
>JBFZAX010000203.1:0-9351 GCA_041308805.1 Candidatus Omnitrophota bacterium
GGACAGGGTCCCGCGGCGAGACGAAACTCTCTGCAATTTTGCAATCTTTCACGCTAGCCCCTCTTATAAGCACACCGCCACGCGCCGGGCCAGGAGCCCGCCAGGACCTCGCGCACCGGAACACAATTGAATTCATTCCCGTTGACCGTCTTGCGGGCGCCCCCTCGACGACCATAGATGGCGCACTTGAATGTCGTTGCTGAATCCCGGGACAGATGAATGCAGGGATCGCCTTCAAAAACACCGCAACAGCCTCCGCAGCGGCGGCAGCGCGCCTCAAAGGCCTCCCGGGCGCTGTTCAAATAAGATAAATATCTTTCTTCTTCAGACATAGGCAAGCGTTGAGCGGCCAGAACCGGGAGCGGACGGCGGCGTTCTCGACGATCTTGATGTCGGCCTCCCGGCCGAACGCGATCACGCCGTGCCAGACGCCTTTCTCCAAAACGACAGGCTTGTCGAGCCAGAAACACTTGATGGCGGCCTTGTCCGCGCGCCGCGCGACAAAAAGGACCCCTTTCCCTTTCACCGGCTCAAAGCTTTCGCGGGTGTCCTCATGGCGCTCCAGCCTGAAAACCTTCTTGTCCCGGACGACCAGATATGCGATCCGCCACCCCCGGCCGGACTGCCTGACCACGATCTTCCACAGGTTTTTACCCGGAGAAACGAAGCCTTTGCGCGGCAAATCGATCAAGCGGCCGAAAGGAGCGAAACTCTCAGGGGTTATGCGCTGAGGGGTCAATTTCCGAGAAACCATAGGCTTTTATTTTACAGGAATCCGGCGAAAAAACAAGAAGTTCGGAGAGAGCGAAAGCTGCCAACGAAGGAAAAACAACGATCAGGCGCCGCAGACGATACGGCTAAGGTCCGTGGGGTTCCATGTACTTATCCCAGTAGCCATAAAGTTCCTTGGTCGCCACGACATCCCGCAGGCAGTAACGGGCGATATCGTCGTAATGTCCGGCCTTGAAGAGGTCTTTCACGTCCAGCCCCGTCACACCTTCGTCTTTGGGGCTCTTGATCCCGAAGGCGCTGCACCACATATGAAGGCTGAAGCGGCGTCTGGTCGCGCCCAGAAAGGTCAATTTTTCCATCAGGTCGATATGCGCCTGGGAACGGTAGCGGTCAGGCATCAGGTTGCGCGTGGGGCGCACCCGGTTGACCGCCGAGCGGACGATCAGAAAGGGGCAATCGAAAGAACGGCCGTTGAACGTGATGAACTGGTCATACTTCTCGATCCGGGCCCAAAAAAGCTCCAGGAGCTGCTTTTCGTTGGCCGCGGTGAACGACTCAGCGGCCCCCTGCTCCCGGCGTTGCGGTGGCTCGCCGGGGACTTGATAATAAACGAACGACTTGTCGCTGTCGGCTTCCAGCATCCCGATGGTGACGACCTGGGCGGTCACCGGATAGAAGCTCAAGGAATCCTTGACCAGCTGTTCCTCGTCTTCGTTCTTCGCGTTTTTCAGCAGATACTCCTGCGTGGCCGCGTCGAACGATCCGAGCTCAGCCCCCACGGTCTCGATATCAAAAATGATCTTCGCCATAGTTTGACCCGAAATAGTCCACCAGCTTGTCGTACAATCCCCGCTTATCCCAGCGCGCTTCCATCGCGATCTCGTCCTGCCCCGCCTCCTCGTCGTACCATGTATGGTCGCGCTCGAGCTTTTCCATCACGCGCGGCTCGCTGATAAAACGCGAAAGCCTGTTGAAGCTGTGGATGCCGCCGTTGCGGCCCTCGTTGTGCATGGACAGGTGCAAAAACTTCTTGGCCCGCGTGACCGCGACATAAAGAAGCCGCCGCTCCTCTTCGATGGACTCCTCGTCGTCAAGCGCATAAGAAACAGGCAGGCTGCCGTCCATGAGCGCGATGACGAAGACCGCCTCCCACTCCAGCCCCTTGGCGGAATGGACCGTCGACAAAACGATGGGCTTTTCATCCTCTTTGCGGCCCTCCGTCTCGGCGACGCTGCGTTCCGGCGGTTCCAGGGTGATAAAATCCACCAGGAATTGTTCTAGCGAGGTGTAAGAGGCCGCGATGTCCCGGAACGCTTCCAGGTCTTCCTGGCGCAAGGGATAATCGTCGAACTTCTCTTTCAGGAAAGGCGTGTAAAAATGAATGATCCTTTTGATCTTTTTGTCGATCTCTGAGGTCTGCGCAAGCGAAGCCATCAGCGCCGCCAGCCGCTTCGTTTCCCTGATCACGGCCGGATTCTTGACATGGGCCTTGACCGTCTCCTCGAGGGAATTTTCTTTCCCGGCGCAAGCGACGATCGCTTCCCGGACCTTCTCCGCCGTCTTGGGCCCCACTCCTTCCAGCAGCATCAGCACGCGCGCCCACGCGATCTCGTCATGCGGATTATGATGGACCTTCAGAAAGCTCAGGACGTCCTTGATGTGAGCGGTCTCGATGAACTTCATCCCGCCGTAGACCGCGAAGGGGATGTTAAGCCTCGAAAGCGCCAGCTGGACGGGAAGAGACAAAAAGTTCGAACGGTACAGGACGCCGATCCCGCTCAAAGGGACGCCCGCGTCCCGGTATTCCTTGATCCGCTGCGCCACCCAGTCGGCTTCGCCGTAGGCGTCCTTGAAGATCGACAGCGTCGGCTTGTCCTCGCCTTCGCGCGTCGTGAAAAGCGCTTTGGCGTATTTCTGCTTTTCGCTCTCGATGACGGCATTGGCGACGTCTAAGACCGGCTGGGTGCTGCGGTAATTGTATTCCAGCTTGATGATCTTGGTGTCGGGGAAGCGTTTCGGGAACTGGAACATGTTCTTGTAGTACGCGCCGCGGAAGCTGTAGATGCTCTGGGTATCGTCGCCGACCGCCAGGCAATTGTGATGGTCCTTGGCCAGAAGATAGACGATATCGGCCTGGACCCTGTTGGTGTCCTGGAACTCATCGACCATGACATAGCGGAACTGCTCGCAGACGCTCCTGTTGATCGCCGGGTCCTCGAGAAGGAACTTCAGATAGATGAGCATGTCGTCGTAATCGACGAGATTGCGGGCGATCTTGTACTCGGCGTACTTCTTGCGCAGGTCTTCGATCCGATGGGCCAGATGGGCGAAATGAGGATAGTCGGCGCTGAGGATCTCGGCGATCGTCTGGTGCCGGTTGATGCTCATGCTGAGGATGTTGCGCAGGGTGTCCTTTTTCGGCGCCCGGGTCTTCTCTTCGAAGAGCCCTTCGCGGCCGGCGAGCAGATGCAAGACGCTCGCGCTGTCATCCTCGTCGATAAAAGAGAGCTGGTCATTGAGCCCCAGGGCTTTCTTGTATTTATGGATCAGGCGGTAGGCGAAAGAGTGGAACGTCCCGCCTTCGATCTTGCGGCAACGCGCGTCGTGGAGGGACGCGCGGCTGAGCATCTCGCGGGCCGCCTTGCGGGTAAAGGTCAAAAGAAGGATCGATTCCGGCAGGATGCCTCGGCTGATCATATAGAGGCAGCGATATTCGATGACCCGCGTCTTGCCGGTCCCGGCGCCCGCAACGACCAGGACAGGCCCCTCGGTGGTCGTGACCGCGTCCCACTGGGACGGATTGAGCTGGCGCTTGAGGTCGTCGACCGGGATCTTCTGCATCAGGTCCTACGCGGGCGGCTCGAGCTGGCTGGGTTTCGGGTGGAATCCGGGAATAAGGGTTTCGCGCTTGATCTTCGCCTTATCCTGGGGCTTCTTTTCCGGTTCCTGCTGGGAGGGTTCCTTCGGAGGCTCAGGCGCCGGCTTATTGACATTCGTGAACGACGATAGCGGCTTATCCTCGGGCTTGGACATCGCCGGCGGCTGGCCCGCAGGAGCAGGCGCGGGCGAAGGCGGCGTGAATTTGAATGCACCTTCGGTGAGGTCCGGGGCTGCCTCCTTAGGCTTTGCCGGAGAAGGCGCCACTTTCAAAAAATCGGTGTCGCTGGGAACAGGGCTCTTCTCTTTCTCCTTCTCGTCAGCCTTCGAGGCTGACAGGACCTGAGGCGGCGCAGCCGGAGGCTCTTTTTTAACGTCCGGGACATTTTTTTCAACAGGCTTCATGTCCGCAGGCGCCTTCTCGATCGGCTTCATTTCCGCGGGCGCCTTCTCGATCGGAGCAGTCGCCTTAGGCAGGGCGCTCGGCGAGGGTGCCGCAGGAAGGATCTCTTTTGCAGGCGCAGCCCCTTCAGGCTCCTTTTTAAATCCCTCGCGGAAATCCCCGGGCTTCAACCCGGGGGATGAAGGCGCTTTGCTTTCTGCCCGGGAGGGATCCTCAGCTCGGCCACCTGGGGCGGCCAGGCCGAGGGGCTCCACGATCTCGACGTGAGGCATAGCCGGAACTGCGGGCGCAGAAAGAACGGCCTTCTCCTTATTTTCTGTTCCGGGGGCCGCTCCTTCGGCAAGCGGCGCTTTAGGAGCCGCGGCTGCGTCAACCGCAGGGGCTTTAGAGAGCGGCGCCCCTTGATGGTCAGGCGGCGAAACTTTTTTAGGCTCAGGCTCTGCCGGAGGCTTTGCCGCCCTCGAAGCCGCTTCGCCGCGCTTGATCAGGTCTTCCCTTAACCGCAAAACCTCGGCTTCCAGCTCGCTGAACTGCCCTTTGAGGCCTTCGTGCATCTGGGTCTTCGTCGCCAGCTGAGCCTTGAGATCCTGGATCTCCTTGCCTTGCTTTTCGAGCTCGATCTCCCTTAACGATAATTCCCCTTGGAGCTTTTGGCGGGCGGTCATCTCCTGGGACGTCAGCATCTCCTTTTGCTTGGCCTCCGTCTTGACCTGTGCCAGCTCTTCTTTCATCTTGTCGAGTTGCTTGGCCTTGGCGGCCAGCTCGGTATTCTCCTTGCGGAATATCTCCAGCTCATCCTTGGCCTTGAAGAATTCGTCTTCCAGGCGCTGGCGCTCATCCATCGCTTTTTTGAGCTCCAGGTCCTTGCGGGAGGCTTCGGCCTCAAGGTCCGAGACGCGCTTGGCCTTGGTCTCTTCAAGGATCTTTTGACGGGACGTTTCTTCCGTCGATGATTTAAGGATGACCACCACCAGGGCGATCAATCCCCCTGCCAGCCCGACGATCATCAACTCCATAAGGGACCCCCGTTAATGGACCTGATACGCGTACCCCGCCTCAACGGCCTTTACCAGGTGCGTCAGCAGTTCGTTGACCGGCGTCTTGATGCCTAAGCTCTCACCCTGACGCACGATCGCCCCGTTCAAAAAATCGATCTCCGTCCTCTTCTTCGCCAGGACATCCTGAAGCATGCTGGCGACATTGTCGCTCGTGGCTTCACAGACCGACTCGGTCTTCGCCAGCGCGTCGTCGTACAGCAGCTTGATGCGTTTGCGACGGGCGACCTTGACCGCTTCCGCGACCGCCTCGCGCATGACCTTCGCCGATCCGTCTGCTTCGATCAGCCGGCCGTTTTTGGAGCGCGTCAACGCCGCGAGCGCGTTGATGCCGACATTGATGATGAGTTTGGACCAGATCACCGACCGGATATCCCTGGAAAGCTTAAGGGTCAGCTTGGACCGCTGGAAGAGATCGCGCAGGTCTTTGAGCTCGACCCCCACTGCGCCGTCCAGGCGGCCGATGACCGTCTCTCCCTCACCGGCATGGCGCACCGAGCTCTCGCTCAAGAGCGTCGCGCCCATGTTCGTGGCCCCCGCTAACACGCGGGACGGTCCGAAATTCTCCACCAGCAGTTCGACATTTCCCAATCCGTTCTGGAGAGTGCAGACAAAAGCCTTCGGGGCGAAAGCCGAGGCGATCGGCTTGATGACGTTCTTGGTATCGTAAGATTTGACACAGATGAACCAGAGATCGGCGTCAGCGACCTCCTTGGGGTCGACGGTGATCTGCGCAGACGCCACCTTGGCCGCCGTCAACCCTTCGATGCGAAACCCGCCTTTGGCCAAACGGGCGCAGCGCTGCGGGTCATGGTCGAGGAGCCAGACATCCTCTTTGGCGCGCGCCAAGAGCCCCGCCAGCAGCAACCCGATCGCCCCCGGGCCTACGATAACGACTTTCATGGCTTTCCTTTCACGGAAAGGCTCAAGATTCCGTCGAGATCTAAATCGCCGTAATCGCCTTTAAATCTCCGTAATCGTTTTTTCTACCTTAACATAGATGAAATTGAAAGTCAATCAGCACCCAGACGAAAGGTCTCAAGTCCCAACGTCCCAAGGTCTCAAGTCAGTCGATAGTCTATAGTCGATGGTCTATGGTCAAAACCAAAAGGACCGAAGTCCGAGGTCCGATGGCGGCAGGTTAAGGAGGTTACGAACGTTAAGAAGGTTAAGGAAGTTACGTTAAGCTAAAAGAGAAGGTTTTTAAAATCAGCTTTTGCTCTTTGCTCTCACAGTAGCCTTCTTAACCTCCTTAACTTTCTTAACCTGCGTAACCTAAGACCGAGCTTTTTCGTTTATTCGGATTTCCGACTTCCGCTTGTCTTTGGTCTTTGAGGATAGACGATCGACTATCGACCATTGACTATAGACTGATTCGCGTTAAAAAACTCGGCACTCTCGACTCACCCCATCAACTCCTGCGCGATGCGGTCGGTCTTCAGCGATTTCCCGACATGAAAATGGAGAAACCCGGCGAGGATCCCCTCGAGCTGCTTTTTGACAGCCGGCGACAAGTTCAACCTCAGGCAGCTCGCCCAAGGGGTGCGCTCCACATAAAGGATGGAAGCGATGGTCCCCGGCAGCACGCGCTGGCTGCTCTTGTCGGTCCCAAGGCAGCGACGGCAGATCAGTCCGCCCCGCACCAGGCTGAAATACGCCTCCTGTCCGATGTGCGCGTCGCACACGACACAGGAATCAAACCGGGGCTTAAACCCGGAGAGCGCGAGGATCTTGATCTGAAAGAAAAGTCGGCTTTCGGGAGGAGCCCCTTTCATCGTGTTGAGGAGATCGAAGATCAGGGAAAAGACCTGCGGATGGGGGTCTTCCAGCGGCAGCAAAATATCGGTCAGCTCGATGACCCGCGCGGCTCGGGCAAAATGCCCCAGATCGTCGCCGATGAGGCCGAAATGATCGATGAGATCGCACTGGCTCACCAGGTGGATCTCCGTCGTCCTCTTGCGGTAAAAGATGAGGTGGTTCAGGGAAAGCAGGGAAAGCGTGGAGGAGAATTTCCTGGGGTCTTTGCGGATCCCTTTGAGGATCCCCTTGATCTTGCCGAACTCTTTCGAAAAGAAGACGGCGATCTTGCTCGTCTCCCTGAAATCAAAGGAACGCAAAACGAAAGCGGGCGTGGAACAGATCATCTTTTTCGGCCAAAGGATCGCGCCCCGGTCCTCCCCGCCAGCCATCGGCGCAAAAGAACCTCCTGCCGGCGCCACATCCGGCGGCGCCGGGCCAGGGTATCATCATCATACCCGGCCAAATGCAGGATGCCATGGGCGGCATAACGGGCCAACTCTTCCAGGAAAGGGATCTTGAGCCGATGGGAAACGTGGGCGGCGGCGTCGACGCTGATGACCACATCCGCGGCGCAGAATGAGCGCTGCCGGCGCGCGCGGTCCGGACGCAGATCGAAACTGAGGACGTCGGTCGCCGCGTCCCGGCCGTGGAACCTCTTGTTGAGCGTCCGGATGCGCCGGGCGTCCGTCAAGACGACCGTCACCGACCCTGCGGTAATTCCCTGGGCGAGCAAAATAAAACGCGCCACCTCTTCCACGCTTGTCCGTGGCGACCGCAGGCGGCGCGAATGATCCAACACTTTGACTTCCAGGCCGGCGCGGGAAAACCCGGGAAACGCCCAACAGCCGGGTCTTTCAGCGGCCCGACCCTTTGTCTTGATCCGGATACTCGATGCGCGAATGATAGAACGCTCCCAGGATGTGGATAAAGGTCGTAGCGATCTTGTCGAGGTCTTTGAGGGTCAGATCGCACGTGTCGAGCTGGCCGTCGATGAACTTGTTGTTGATGAGGCGCCGCACCAGGTCGGATATCCGGCCGGCGGTCGGGTCTTCGAGAGCCCGGCATGCCGCCTCGACCGAATCGGCCAGCAGAACAATGGCGGTCTCCTTAGATTGCGGTTTCGGGCCGGGGTAACGAAAGACCTCCTCCGTAACAGAATCCTTGTCCAGCTCGGATTCAAGGGCCCGCTTGTAAAAATAATAGACGAGGCTCGTGCCGTGATGCTGATGGATGAACTCGATGATCGCCTCATTGATCCTGTTCTTGCGCGCCAGTTCGGCTCCGGAACGCACGTGATCCATAATCACCAGCTTGCTCATGGACGCGCTCAACTCTTCATGTTTGCTGCCTCCCCGCTCCTGGTTCTCGCTGAAATACTCCGGCTTCTCCAGCTTGCCGATATCGTGGTAGTAGGCGCCGACGCGGGCGAGGAGCGAATTGGCGCCGATGGCCTCGCAGGCCATCTCCGCGAGATTACCGACCATCAACGAGTGATGGTAGGTCCCCGGGGCTTCCAGCACAAGGCGCTTGAGCAGCGGATGGTTGAAATCTGCCAGCTCCAGCAGGCTGACATTGGTGACCACCTTGAAAAGGTACTCGAAGACGGGCAAGACGCCGGCCACGACAAAAGACGAAAGGATCCCGTTCAGGAAAGGGACGGCGCAGAAACCGAAGGCGGCGGCCGACGGCGCCTTAAAAAAGCTCAAGACGGCCAGCGCCTGGACGATGCCCGCGCTGAAACCGGCCGTGATCAGCGTCGATCGGCGGCGCGCCGGCCAAGCCAGGAGCGACGATACGACCGACCCCAGCAGAAGGGTGAACACCAGGTGCAGATCCCCCCCGAACGTGGCGCCGGTCCACAGGCTCAGGATAACGCCGAAGACCAGGCTCAGCTCCAGGTCCCTGTAAAGCAGGCTGACGAGCATGGTGAAGATCGAAACGGGAACGAAATACGGCGAGACGGTCGTGAACCCGCTGATGAGCTCGGCGGAAGCGATCCCTAAGACGAAAAGAAAACCGAGGGCGAGAAAATTATAGTTGCGGTCATCGAACCTGAGGCTGAGGACCTTCAGATACGCGAAGAACGCGAAGAAGAGGAAAACGCAGACCAGCGGAAACCCCAGGGCCGCTCCCAGCAGCGAAAGAGCTAACCCGGCGCCAACGTAAAGCGAGACGGTCTTAACCATGGAGCCCCTGCGCTTTTTCGTAAGCTTCGATGATCCGCTGGACGAGCTCGTGACGGACCACATCCGCGCCGGTCAGAAAGATCATTTTGATCCCGTCGATCCCTGCCAGCAGCTCCTGGGCCTGGATCAGGCCGATCGGCTTGCCGCCCGGCAGGTCGCTCTGGGTCATGTCCCCCGTGATGACGGCCTTGGAGTCAAAACCCAGACGGGTCAAAAACATCTTCAGCTGCTCGGGAGTGCAGTTTTGGGCCTCATCCAGGATGATGAACGCATCGTTGAGCGTGCGGCCGCGCATGTA
>JBFZAX010000204.1:0-6924 GCA_041308805.1 Candidatus Omnitrophota bacterium
ATCTGGTCGCCGATGGAGATCTTGATGAGGCGTATCGTCTCTTGTGTTTCGGGGATCTTCACCTTTTCGAAGAGGTTGACGCGCTGGGTCGCGATCCTGAGCTCCTGGCGCAAAATATCGACCCCGCGGCGAATAACCTTCAGCTCTTCTTCCAGGCCCACCCGGATCCTGGCCTGCTCGATGAACACGTCGAGCCACATCGGCGTCCCGAAAAGATCATACGTCAAGGGCGCGAAATCAGCGCGCAGAAAAACAGGGATATCCACGCCGGCGATGTTGCGGACGGACGTCGTGACCTGCTGCGGCTTCAGATACGGCCGAATGTCGACGCCCGGATCCGTCAACAGACCGGCCCAGGCGAGGATCGTCTCGCGACGACGGACCGACAAACGCGTCTTCTCCTCAAAGAGCGTGTTCTGCTGCAGGATCTCCAGCTGCAGCTGCTGCTTTTTCAGCTGCAGCGTCGGCAGATAACGCTCATAACGCCGCAACGCGTCGCGCTGCCGCTTGAGTTCACCCTTTGTGAGCTTGATCTTAGGCATAAAACTTGAGGTGTCCCACTTTCCCGAACAACTTCGAAACTGTTTCCCGAATAACTTGGAAACAGTTTCGGATTATTGAGATTATTTCGGCCAGTACTTCTCGATCATCGCCTTCTTGATGCCGGTCTCTTCCGGCGAGAAGCACGTCGCCATGATCTTCCAACCGAGGTCGAGCGCCGTCTCCAGAGAGATATTGACATCCAGGGACATCATCTTCGTCTCGAAGAGCTTGCCGTATTTCAGGAGCTTGCCGTCCCAGGCGCTCATCTGAAAACCCATGGCCTGCTTCTCGAGCACCTCGCGGTAACTGGCAAAAAGCTGGATCATTGTGTCCATGATCGTCCGGTGGTCCGGGCGCGTCTTGCCGTTGACCTGCTGCTTCAGGCGGGAGAGCGACCCGAAAGGTTCGATGACGCCGCCTTTGAGATAAAACTGGCCTTCAGTGATATAGCCCGTGTTGTCCGGCACCGGATGCGTCACGTCGTCGCCGGGCATGGTCGTCACCGCCAGGACCGTGATGGAACCCGCGCCTTCAAAATCCACCGCCTTTTCATAGCGCGCCGCGAGCTGGCTGTAAAGGTCGCCGGGATAGCCGCGGTTCGACGGCACCTGCTCCATCGTGATCGAGATCTCTTTGAGCGCGTCCGCGAAGTTCGTCATATCCGATAAAAGAACGAGGACCTTTTTGCCGGCGAGCGCGAACTGCTCGGCGACCGCCAGGCTGATGTCCGGGACCAGCAGGCATTCCACCGTCGGGTCAGCGGCGGTGTGAATAAAAAAGATCGACCGCGACAAAGCGCCCTCGGCTTCCAGCGTATCTCTGAAGAAGAGGTAATCGTCATGTTTCAGGCCCATGCCGCCGAGGATGATAATATCCACCTCGGCCTGGATCGCGATGCGCGCCAAGAGCGGGTTGTACGGTTCGCCGGCGATCGAAAATATCGGCAACTTCTGCGAGACGACGAGCGAATTAAAAACATCGATCATCGGGATGCCTGTGCGGATCATCTTCTCAGGGATGATGCGCTTAACGGGGTTCACCGACGGACCGCCGATATCGATCCGGTCATCCGATAGCTGTGGCCCTTTATCCAGAGGCTCTCCGCTGCCGTTGAAGATGCGGCCCAAAAGAGCGTCCCCGGAGGCGACCCGCATCGGATGGCCGAGAAATCTGAGTTTGTCGCCCGTCGAAATACCGCGGCTGCCGGCAAAGACCTGCAGCGACACGCGCGCGCCGTCCAGGCGGATGACCTGCGCCAGAGAGAGGCCATAGCGCGTGCGGATCTCGGCGATCTCGTTATAGCCGACGCCTTGCGCCTCGACGGTGATGACGTCGCCGGCGATCTCGATGATGTGGGTATAGATCTTATGCATGGGTTTTGTCCTTGTCGCGTTGGCGTTGGGTATCTAAGAAAGCTCTGATATCGGCTTCCATCTTCTTGAACTCGGGCGTTTTCCAGGCGCTGGAGTTCCACCCCCGGAAGAGCTGCCGTAACTGCTGGAAAAAGTGCAGCGCCGCCTCTTTGCTCTCAAGAGAAAAAGACGCCTGCAGGATCTCGTGGATGAAACCAAAGATATAAACCTGACGCTCCTGCGCCGTGGCTTCATCAACCGCATCAAAGGCGTTCTGCTGCAGATAAACAAAATCAAAGAATTCACCCTTGAGATAATCGATATAATCCGTCAACGAGGTCCCCTCTTCGCCGATGACCTTCATCATCTGGGCGACCTCGTGGCTCTTGCGCAGGCTTTCATGCCCGCGTCGCATCTGCCCGGCCTCGATGAAACTCGGATATTTTGACCAGCTGATCAAGGGGTCGATCGCCGGATACCGACGGGCATCCGAGCGCTCGCGCGACAGGCCGTGAAAAGCGCCGACGACTTTCAGCGTCGCCTGGGTCACCGGCTCCTCAAAGTTGCCGCCGGCCGGGCTCACCGTGCCGCCGATCGTGACCGATGCGGTCTGGCCGCTGTTCAAGCGCACAACGCCCGCGCGCTCGTAAAAAGACGCGATGCGGGACTCCAGATACGCCGGGAACGCCTCTTCGCCGGGGATCTCTTCTAAGCGGCCCGACATCTCGCGCATGGCCTGAGCCCAACGGGACGTGGAATCGGCCAGCAAAAGAACGTGAAGCCCCATCTGGCGGTAATATTCGGCGATCGTGACCGCGGTGTAGACGCTCGATTCGCGCGCCGCGACGGGCATAGAACTCGTGTTACAAATGATGACCGTGCGGTCGCTGAGCGGTTTACCCGTGCGCGGATCGATGATGTGCGGAAAGGTCTTTAATGTCTCGACGACCTCACCCGCGCGCTCGCCGCACGCCGCGATGATGACGACATCCACGTCCGCGTGGCGGCTCATCAACTGCTGCAGGACCGTCTTGCCGGCCCCGAACGGACCGGGGATGCAATACGTGCCGCCGCGCGCCACGGGAAACAAGGAGTCGATCACCCGCATTTTGGTGACCAAGGGATCGACGGGCTTGAGCTTTTCCGCATACGCCCTGATGGGGATCTTCACCGGCCAGACCTGTGACAACCCGACAGGATAACGCCGGCCTTCGGTATCTTTTAATTCAGCGACAGCCTGCCGGAGCGTGTACCGCCCGGCGCCGGAGACTTGCGTCACTTCCAGCCACCCCGGAAGACCGAACGGCACCATGATCGCGTGCTGAAAGATCTTCTCCGGCACATGACCGATGACGTCGCCGGCGCGCACGCGCGCTCCCGCCTCGAGGGCGGGCGTAAAATCCCAGGCTGAATCGTCAGGCAAGGGGTCCAGATAAACGCCGCGCTTTAAAAAATAGCCGTGGCCTTCGGCGAGCGCGGGCAACGGGTTTTGCAGGCCGTCAAAGATCTGGCCCAGGAGACCCGGCCCGAGCTCAACGGACAAAAGCTCGTCCGTGAACGTCACCGGGTCGCCCACGCGCACACCGGTCGTGTTCTCATAGACCTGCATCTCGGCGCGCTGGCCGCGCACACGTATCACTTCGGACTTCAGGCGCTCCTCACCATGGACGATAAAAGCCACTTCATTCTGGACGACAAAGGCGTCGATATCCGCCGACACCATGTTGCCGCTGATCTTGGCCACGCGGCCTTTTCTTTCTACGGATGCCATAAAAATTCCTTTTGTTTAGTTTTGTGCTGTCGTCGCGTCGAAGAGCCCGGCCTTATCGGCGCCGGAGATCCGCTCCCAACGCAGAAGGATCCCGAGTTCCAACGCGTACACGATCAAACGATCCGGATCAAAAAAGTGCCCTGCGGCCGACTCTTCCAAAAAATTCCAGCGCAGCTCGTCGAGCATCCGCTCCCCTTCTAAGGGCGACGGATGACGCAGAGCCGCCTGGACGACGTGCGCGACCGACAGATCGACGCTCGTCTCTCCCCGCAGATGGACCGACGCTTCCGCATGAAGACGCGCGGCGCGGCCGCGCACCAGTTCATTGCGCAGGGCCGCCTCGAAATCCGCCCATCGACGGACCATGGGTTGCGTCAAGGCCGATGACCACTCCCCGCGGCCCACCGCTTCAAGGATCGCGGCATCCGCCTCAGGCACCTGAGCGCGGCACAGTTCCATGAACCGCTCGTAAGAAAAAGACGGTTTGGCGCCGAAGGAAAGCATCGGCAAGCTGGAGAGCAGATAGACGTAAAACGAAGGCATGGCGATATTTTTAATGTTGAGGCGCGTCCGTCAAAATATCCGCCAGCTTCACTTTGAGGTTCTGGCAGATGTAGTCAGCCAGGGCTTTATCCGTGACGTCAAAAGCGGAGCGGCCGCTGTCAAAACTGATGACCAGGCCCCCCCGGATATCCTGGGAAGGACGAAGAACAATGCCGCCCTCGATCTGTTTCTTCAACTCGCCCAGGAACTCTTTTTCCAGCTTTTGGACATCTTCGGGCCGGAGGGTCACGGTCACGGCTTCTTTATGCTTGACCTCTTTGGCCATGGCCACGATGATACGGCCGAGTTCTTCGGGCTTGAGCGCTTCGCGCACATGGGTCAGGACGATCTTCTCGAGCATCGCCAGGATCTGGGCGCGCAGAGACAGCATAAGATCGCGTCCCGCCTGCTGCAGGGAAGCGCGCATGCTCTTCTCGTCCCGGCTGATCCTTTCGGCGGCATCGCGCAATAAAGCCGCTGCTTCGTTCTTGGCGTTGGCGACGATCGCCGCGGCTTGACGCTTCGCTTCGTCTTCGATAGCGCGCGCTTTCTCCTGAGCCGCGTTAACGCCTTCCTGCTGTATCTTAGCGATCAGTTCCTTGAGCTCTTCTGCCATGACAAAACCTCTTTCTGAATGTTTAACTCTTCTTGAGATCCCCGGCTATCCGGCGCGCCGCGGCCAGCGGATCGACCGCCTTGACGATCGGCCGTCCCACCACGATAAAATCGCTGCCCGCTGCCACCGCTTCGGCGACGGTCGCGGTCCGTTTCTGGTCATCGCCCGCGGGCCCGCTCGGACGGATGCCGGGGGTCACGATGATAAAATCTTTGGGTAGCGCCCGGCGCAAGGCCTTAGCCTCGCGCACCGAAGCCACAACGCCGTCGACACCGCTCTCGGCGGCCATCCGCGCTAAAGCCAAGACCTGGTCCGCGGAGGCTTCCTGGCTCGTCAAGACTGTGACCGCCACGATCCGCGGCGCCTTCCTGCCGCGGCGATCCGCCGCCTCTCTGGCTGCTTTAAGCATCTCGCGGCCGCCGGAAGCATGAACCGTGAGCATAAAGACGTCCAGCCCGGCGGCTGCTTCGACCGCGTGAGCCACGGTATTCGGGATATCGTGAAATTTCAGGTCCAGAAAGACCTGGCCGCCTTGACGGCGTACATACGCGACAGCGCGGGCGCCTGCGGCCGTAAAAAGCTGGCTGCCGATCTTGAAGAACTTCACCGTCGGACAAAGACGATCGACGAGTTTTTTCGCCTCGGCGAAGGTAGAGACGTCGAGCGCAACGATGAGCTGGGTCTTTTTCATCTTTCTTTCCGGATTCGAAGCCAGGCTTCCCCTTCGAAGCTAAGCTTCGGTATCGCTCATTGTGCCGAAGAAGCTTAGCTTCGACAAGCCTTAACCCACACTTAAACTGCCGATCAACTCTTTGATATCCGTTATCTTATGCTTGACGCCATACGCCTGGATTCCCTGCAAGACATCCAGGGACGCGCGCGGTTCGACGAAATTGGCGGTCCCGACGGCTACCGCCGAGGCGCCCGCCAAAAAAAATTCGATCGCGTCGCGGGCGTCCATGATACCGCCCATGCCGATGATCGGCAGCGTGACCTTGTTATGGACCTGCCAGACCATGCGTAAAGCCACCGGCTTGATCGCCGGACCGCTCAGGCCCCCGGTGATATTGCCCAGGACCGAGCGCCGCGCATCCACGTCGATCGCCATGCCCAAAAGCGTATTGATGAGCGCCAGGGCGTCGGCGCCCGCCTCCTGGGCCGCCTGCGCAATACGGGTGATGTCGCACACGTTGGGCGAGAGCTTGACGATCAGAGGCTTCTGCGTCGCCCCGCGCGCGGCCCGGACAGCGCGCCGCGTCAATTCTTCATCCTGCGCGATGATCTTATCGCGGTATTCGATATTCGGACAGGAGATATTCAGCTCAAAAGCGGCGATCTCGTCAAAAGAGGTCAGCGCCTTGATGACCTCGGCGTATTCGGCGCTCGTCTCGCCGCCCACGCTCACGATGAGCTTTGTCGGAAAACCTTTGTAGCGCTTCATCTTGTTCGCGATGAAATCATCGAGGCCGCTGTTCTGCAGACCGATGGCGTTCAAAACCCCGCCGACCGTCTCGCACAACCGGGGCGGCCTGTTGCCTTCCCGGCGGTGGCGCGTGATGGTTTTGGTCACGACCGCGCCGAGCTTCGCGGGGTCGACATACGCCTCGAACTCATCTCCGTACCCAAAGGTACCGGAGGCGACCATGACGGGGTTCTTGAGCTTGCATCCGCCGATATCGACGCTGAGATTTATTTTCATAGAAAATCGCTACTTTTGAAGCCAGGCTTCTTCGGCGCAACGAGCGCTACCGAAGCCTGGCTTCGATAGCGCGCCGGCTACTTGCCCCACATCACGTCTGACGCAGGAAAGACCGGGCCGTCGTGACAGATGCGTTTATAGCCGGACGTGGTCCGGATCACACAGCCCAGGCAGGCGCCCAGGCCGCACCCCATGAACTCTTCCAAAGACACATAGGCCGGGATGTCGTTTTTCTTGGCGACCGCGGTCAACGCCGCGAGCATCGGCTTGGGCCAGCAGGCGCAAATGAAGCGGGACGTAGGACGTGGGACGTGGGACGATAACTCGTTTTACAAAAGCTCGGTGACTCGGCCCTTAAAACCGCGGGAGCCGTCGTCCGTCGAGATGCGCACATCGCACC
>JBFZAX010000205.1:0-4645 GCA_041308805.1 Candidatus Omnitrophota bacterium
TTAACCTTCTTAACGTTCGTAACCTCCTTAACCTGCCGTCATCGGACCTCAGACTTCCATCCTTCTGGTTTTGACCATAGACCATCGACTATAGACTATCGACTGACTTGAGACCTTGGGACGTTGCGACCCATCTACAAAACCCTATGTGGTCAAGATCGCGCCCGGGGTGTATAATGGGCCCTGAGAAATATTCCATCCATACGAGAACCTTTCAATCCCCATGAACCTTATCGTTTTAGCGATCCTTCTGGCGCTTAATACCCTTCTGCTCGTCTTTTTGCTCGTCCGTTCGGGCGCCAAGGCCCAGCCCTTAGACGGGAAGTTCGAGTCCCTCGATAAAGCCATCGATAAGCTCTATCAGGTCATCCGCGATGATTTCTCGAAGAACCGAGAAGAATCCGGCGCCAGCGCCCGTCAGCTGCGCGGGGAAGTGGTCGATTCGCTGAAGTCCGTCAGCGGACTCATTCTCCAGCAGATGAAAGAGTTTGCTTCTCTTCAAAAAAGCCAGCTGGAGACTTTCTCGAACCAGCTCGTGAACCTGACGCAGATGAACGAACAGAAGATGGAGAACATGCGCGTCGCCATCGAGCAAAAGCTTAAGATGATCCAGGACGACAACGCGCAGAAGCTGGAACAGATGCGCATGACCGTCGACGAGAAGCTCCATTCGACGCTCGAGAAGCGGCTCGGGGAGTCCTTCAAGATCGTCAGCGACCGTTTAGAGAAGGTCAGCCAGGGGTTGGGCGAGATGCAGGCGCTGGCGAGCGATGTCGGCGGTCTCAAGCGGGTTCTGACCAACGTCAAGACCCGCGGGACGTGGGGGGAGATCCAGCTCGGGAACTTGCTCGACGAGATATTTACCCATGAGCAATACGCGACCAACGTCTGCACCCGGCCCGGAAGCCGCGAGAACGTGGAGTTCGCCATCAAGCTGCCGGGCAAGAACGACCAGGCCGTCTGGTTGCCCGTCGATGCCAAATTCCCCCGGGAAGATTACGAAAAACTGGTAGAGGCCCAGGAGAAGGCGGATCCCGTCCTTGTCGAGGAGCTCGGCAAGGCGCTGGAGGCGCGGATCAAGCTCGAGGCGCGCAACATCAAGGAAAAATATATCGAGCCGCCCCATACGACCGATTTCGGCATCTTGTATCTGCCGACGGAAGGCCTTTACGCCGAGGTCATCCGCCGGCCGGGGCTCTATGACCAGCTGCGCCGGGAGTTCCGGGTCGCCGTGACCGGCCCGACGACGATCCTCGCGTTCCTCAACAGCCTGCAGATGGGCTTCCGCACCCTGGCCATCGAAAAGCGCGCCAGCGAGGTCTGGAACCTTCTGTCGACGGTTAAAGCCGAGTTCAACAAGTTCGGGATCATCCTCGAGCGCGCCAACAAGCAGCTGGAGACCGTCACGACGACGATCAGCCTGGCGGCGACCAAGACGCGCACGATCGAAAAGAAACTGAAAGATGTCCAGGGCATCCCCGGCGCGGAGTCGTCCGCATTGCTGTCGGACCTCGCCTCGGCACAGGACGCCGAAGATATCGTTTCTCCGGAAGACCAAGGGTAGAAAGGCATCCCTAAGGAGGCGCCGTGAACGAGAAAAAAGTCGAAAATCATCCTGGGGTGGCGGCAGTCCTGTCGTTCCTGTTCAGCGGCGTCGGCCAGATCTACAACGGCCAGATCGCCAAAGGATTGTTCCTCGTCGCCTGGACGGTGGTCGGGCTGGTGCTCGTCCTCCTGGGCGCGCTGGGGCTCGGCGCGATGCTCTATCAGAATATTTTTTTGTTGAAGGCCGTCTTCCTCTCGGGAGCCATGATGGCGGCCGGCGGCGCGATCGTCTGCGCGACCGGCATCTACAGCATCGTCGACGCGTATAAAGGCGCCGATAAATAAGATGCGCCTGGACGTCAAAGTCATCCCTAAATCCTCGCGCCGGCTGTTGAAGCAGGAGGGGGGCCGCTGGAAGGCCCATGTGACCGCCCCTGCCGAAAAAGGCAAGGCCAACGAGGCCGTGATCGAATTGGCGTCGGAGTTTTTCGGCGTCAGGAAGAGCGCGGTCCGGATCCTCAAAGGGGCGCATTCCCCCAACAAGACCCTCGAGATAGCCGTTTGAACTTGCCATGCCCCCTGACCTGATCCTTGAAAAAAACGACGCTTTTTACCGTTTGCCTCTTTGGGAATCCTTAGGGGTAAAGGCTTTTTTTACGACTCGGGCCTGGGATATGCGTTTTCCCGTATCGCGGAAGGCTTCTACCGTCGCCCGCCGCAGAGCGTACGAGGGGCTCGGTCTTTGCCGCAAGGCTCTCGTGTGTCCGGACCAGGTCCATGGGGACAGGGTCCATGTCGTGACCCGGAAGGATGAGGGCCGGGGCGCTTTTTTCCGGGATACGGCCATTGCGGCCACCGACGCTTTGGTGACGGATGAGGCGGGTGTCTGTTTAGGGATCCTGACCGCTGATTGCCTGCCTGTTTTTCTGGTCGATGGTCATCGCCGGGCTTGCGGGCTTGTCCACGCCGGCTGGAAGAGTATCCGTAAAGGGATCTTAGAGAAGACGGTTTCGACGATGAGGAAGAGTTTTTCCACGCGACCCGGGGATCTTTGCGCGGCGCTGGGGCCTTCGATACGCAGCTGTTGTTATGAGGTCGGCCGGGATTTCTCCCTCCATTTCCGCGAAGGGCTCGTCCGTCGCGCAGGCAAGACGTATTTTGACTTGGCGGGGGCTGCGGTCGCGCAGCTGCAGCAGGCCGGCCTCGACCCGGGGCGCATTTACGACAGCCGTCTGTGCACGAGCTGCAAGAGAGAAGAATTTTTTTCCTATCGAAGAGAGGGCGAGGGGACCGGCCGGTCGATGTCGGTTCTGGAAATAGCCGAGAGGAGGACGCATGGCTAAAGTTTTGGTCGCGTATTATTCGAGGACGGGGAAGACCAGGGAGGTCGCGCAGTACCTGGGGGAGCGGTTCGAGAAAGAGGGGGTGTCGTGTTCCCTGAAGGCCGTGGGGGACGTGGACCCGAAGGAATTGAAGGATTACGACGGCATCGTCCTGGGGTCGCCGACGTACTACGGCTCGATGAGCGCCGAGGTCAAGAAGCTCCTCGACGACAGCGTGAAATTCCACACGAAATTGGACGGCAAGGTGGGCGGCGCCTTCGCGACCAGCGCGAACCTCGCCGGCGGCAACGAGACGACGGTCCTGGGCATCTTGAACGCCATGCTCATACATGGTATGATTATCCAAGGCGATCCGGTCGGCAGCCATTACGGGCCGGTCGCCGTGACGGGATTGGACGATCGCGTCAAAAAAGAGTGCGACCGTTTCGCGGGCCGCTTCGCGCGCCTGCTGGAACAGGGGAAAAAATAGGATATTCCTTGCTTAAACTGGTCGAGATCAACGATTCGCAGTTCACGAACCTTGTCCTGAGGTCTTCGCTTCCCGTGCTGGTCGAGTGCGCGAGCCCGGAGTGCATCATCTGCAAGACGATGGCCGACCGCATCCAGGAGGCATCGAAGGATTTTCCCTCCCGGCTGGTTTATTTCCGGATGGACATCAACGACAACAAGAAATGGCAGGATTACAGCGTGCGGGTGATCCCGACGCTGTTGTATTTCAAGAACGGGGCCTTGGCCGCCCGCCAGGACAATTTTCCGGAGGTCGAGGACATCCGGGGCCAGATCAAGCTCATGCTCAAAGGGGGCGCCGGTTCCCGCGTCCCCTCTTCCCATGAAGAAGAGCTGAGGAAGGCGATCGACCTGGAGCACGTCGCCGCCAAGCTTTACCGACACATTTCCCTTAACACCAAGAACGGCCGCGTGAAGGAGCGCTTCAAGGCGATACAGCAGGAATCGACTATGCATAAGGAGTACTTGATGCTGCGGCTTCAGGAGGCGGAAGGATCTTCCGCCGCGGCGGGCCCTTCCGGGCGCCTCGACGGAGCAGATTTCAAGCCGCAGGGGTTTTCTTTGATGGGCGGGATGAAGATGGCCCTCAAGATCGAAGAGAGGCTCCTCGTGTTTTACAAGAAAGCCATGAAAGGCGGCTTTTTTGATGACGCGGCGGCCCTGAAAAAGATCGCCAAGGAGGCGGCGGCGCATCTGAAGGCCCTGGCTAAAGAGATGCGGTTCACGCAGAACAAGGAGCTTTTTTCCGCGATGGAGTCGCCGGATTATCCGAACTGGCTGCAAAAGGTATTTGAGTAGATGAGTCAATAGTCGACAGTCAATGGTCGATGGTCAATACCTAGTGACTGGAAATTAGCCCCACCTTTGGCGGGGCGAAATAAAATGAAAGAGGTGGAAATATGTTGTGTCGTCCTCGCTTAACCGAAGACAACAAATTTCCATTTATTTCAACCAATTTCGCGACGCGCCTTGCGAAGCAAGCGCGGCGTATATTTCTAATAGCCTAAATTTCTTTGTGACCTTGGGACTTTATCCCTAGACAATAGACCATAGACCATAGACTATAGACTATTGACCATCGACCAGAGGGGTGTATTCATGCCGAATATCAAAGTCTATTCAACCTCCACATGCTCCTATTGTATTCGAGCTAAGGAATACCTGAAGAGCCGGGGGGCTGAATTTCAGAACGTCGATGTCTCCTTTGATAAGGCCGGGTTGGACGAGATGATGCGCGTCTCCGGCCAGAT
>JBFZAX010000206.1:0-5796 GCA_041308805.1 Candidatus Omnitrophota bacterium
AAAAGGGCCGCCATGCGCACGGCGATCCCGTTCGTCACCTGGTCGAGGATGACCGAGTTCGGACCGTCGGCCACCTCGCTGGACATCTCGATGCCCCGGTTGATCGGCCCGGGATGCAGGACGAGCAGGTCCTTCTTCGCCTTCTCCAGGCGCTCGTTGGTGATGCCGTATTTCTTGAAATATTCCAGCTGCTGGGGAAAGGCGTTCTGGGCGTCCCGCTCGAACTGCATGCGCAGGACATTGACCGCGTCGGCGCCCTTGAGCGCCTCCTCGAGGTCGTGGGTCACCCGCACCCCGGTCTCCTCGATCCGCGGCGGGATGAGCAGGGGCGGCGCGCAAACCGTGACCTTGGCGCCCAGCTTCGTCAGCCCCCAGATATTGGAGCGCGCGACGCGCGAATGCGCGATGTCGCCGACGATGCTGACCTCCAGCCCCTCGATGCGGCCCAGCTTCTGGCGCAGGGTCAGCATGTCGAGCAGCGCCTGCGTGGGGTGTTCGTGCCAGCCGTCCCCGGCGTTGATGACGCTCGCCTTCAGGCGGCGCGCCAGCATCACCGCCGCGCCGGAGCAGTTGTGGCGGATGATGATCGTCTCGACCTTCAGCGCCTCGATGTTCTTGCCCGTGTCGAGCAGGGTCTCGCCCTTGCGCACGCTGGACGATTCCGTCGAGATGTTGATGACGTCGGCGGACAGCCGCTTGGCCGCGATCTCAAACGAGATGCGGGTGCGCGTGGAAGGCTCGTAAAAGAGGTTGACAACGGTCTTGCCGCGCAGCGCCGGGACCTTCTTGATGGGCCGGCCGATGACCTCCCGGAAGGATTCCGCCGTGGCCAGCAGGAGCTCGATCTCGTCGCGGCTCAGCTCGGCCAACCCCAGCAGGTCTTTGCGGCTCCACGCCGTCTTCGGGCTCATTCAGACTCCTCCATCACCGCGACGTCGTCGGCGCCGTCCGCCTCATCAAGGTGGACCTCAACCGTCTCTTTATTCGATGTGGGGATGTTCTTGCCCACGTAATCGGCGCGGATCGGCAGCTCGCGGTGACCCCGGTCGACTAAGACGGCGAGCTGGATGAACTGGGGCCGGCCGAAATCCACGATCTCGTCGAGGGCGGCGCGGATCGTGCGGCCGGTGTAGAGAACATCGTCGACAAGGATCACCTTCTTATCCTGGATGTCGAAATCGATCTCCGTCTTATGGACCACCGGCTGCTGGGCGACGGAACTCAGGTCATCGCGGTAGAGGGTGATGTCGAGGGCGCCCACGGGCGGCCGCCGGCCGTCGATCTCCTGGATGAGGTTGGCAAGGCGCTCGGCAAGATAGGCGCCGCGGGTGCGCACGCCGATGATGACCAGGTCTTCGGTACCCTTATTCTTCTCCAGGATCTCGTGGGCCATGCGCGTCAAGGTGCGCAGTAACCCGCTCTTATCCATGATCTTTGATTTCTCTTTCATCGGCATGATTGACCCCTTTTTTCTTTGTAATCGCTGTGATCTCTTTTAATCGCCGCGATCAAGCGAGCTTCGGCGAGCAAAAAAAAGACCCACGCCTATAAGGTGTGAGTCGGATCCTCCTGGGGCAGATAGACCATCATGGTGTCGCATCCTTGCCGATTTCTCAGAACCGGCTTAAAGGCATTTCATAAAAGGTAACACAGGGGCCCGCCCTTGTCAAGCCGATTTTCCCCCTCCCCAATTTGAGACAAATGAGTCTGGCTCTTTTGTCTCAACTTTGACTAGGTCAAAAAACGAGGACGAATTCGCCCCGGGGGGGATGGATTTGGAAGTGCTCCCGGAGGGCGCTGGGAGCCCCCCTCAAAACCTCCTCGAACTTCTTGGTGATCTCACGGACTACGGCGACCTGGCGGTTCCCGAGCGCCTCCTCTAAGGCCACCAGGGTCTTGAGGAGACGGTGAGGTGCCTCATATACGACAACAGTCTCCTTTAAAGACGCCAACTCCTTGAGCCTTTTGAGCCGCGGGCCGTTCTTCACAGGCAAAAACCCTTCAAATATAAAGTGATGCGTTGGAAATCCGCTTAGGGAAAGTGCGCTGATCAAGGCTGACGGGCCGGGGATAGAAACGACCCTTACCCCCGCGTCCAACGCCGACTTGATCAAGGTGAAGCCCGGATCGCTGATCCCCGGCGTACCGGCATCCGAAACGAGGGCCACCTGCTTGCCCCCTCGCAGCAAGGCCAAGAGCTGATCCCCCCTCTTCACCTTATTGTATTCGTAATAGCTCAGCAGCGGCGTTTTAATGGCGTAATGGCTGCAAAGGATACGGGTCTTGCGGGTATCCTCGCAGGCGATCACGTCCGCGCTCTTCAGGACCTCGACCGCGCGAAACGTGATATCGCCCAGATTGCCGATGGGAGTAGAGACAATATAAAGCATGGTTCTTCCAGCTCATTTCTCCAACTTGAGACTAAAGGCCAGACTCCCAGTCTCAAGTTTGTTCGGTAAGTTGAGACTACTAGTCTGGCTGTTAGTCTCAACTTCGGCTATTCCACCGTGACAGACTTCGCGAGGTTGCGCGGCTGGTCGACATTGCAGCCGCGGGCGACGGCGATGTCGTAAGCGAGGATCTGGAACGGCAGCGCGACTAAAAGCGGCGAGAAAAACTCTTCGATCCGGGGGACCGTGATGATCTCGCGCACATGGTTCCTGATCGCCTCATCCCCTTTCGTAGCGATGGCGATGAGCTTGCCGGAGCGGGCCTTGATCTCCTGGATATTTGAGATCATCTTATCGTAGGTCCTGGACGCCACGGCGACGCAGACGACCGCCCGGTATTCGTCGATGAGCGCGATAGGGCCGTGCTTCATCTCTCCGGCCGCGTATCCTTCGGCAGGGATGTAGGAGATCTCCTTGAGCTTCAGGGCGCCCTCGAGCGCCGACGGGAAATTGATGTGCCGGCCTAAAAAGAGAAAACTTCCGAAATGGTGGTGCCGCCGGGCCACGCGGGCGATCTGCGCCCGGGACCGTAGGATCTCAGCCTGAAGGGCGGGGACCCGCATCAGGGACCGCCAGGCGGCCTGATAGGCCTTGGCACTCATCGCGCCCCGCTGCCGGGCCAGCTCGAGGCCGAACATGTAAAAGACCGCCAACTGGGCGGTATAAGCCTTCGTAGAAGCGACCCCTATCTCAGGGCCTGCGAGCGTATAAATGACGTGATCCGACTCCCGCGTCAGGCTGGAACCCACCACATTGCAGATCGAAAGGATGCGGGCGCCTTTCTTCTTCGCCTCCCGCACCGCAGCCAGCGTGTCCGCGGTCTCTCCTGATTGGCTGACGGCAATGAGCAGAGTCCCAGGCCCCACGATCGGGTCGCGATACCGGAATTCTGACGAAAGATCGACCCAGACCGGGATCTTCGCCAAGCCTTCGATGATATATTTTCCCACGAGACCGGCGTGATACGCCGTCCCGCAGGCAACGATCGCGATATTGCGGATGGGGCGCCGGAACGGAAAACGCCGGACCTCCCGCAGGCCGCTGGTCAGCAACCTCTTCAAAACAGCGGGCTGCTCGTGGATCTCTTTAAGCATGAAATGGGGAAATCCGCCCTTTTGAGCGCTCTCCGCATCCATCCGGATCCTGTCGAAAGCGACCGGGACCTTTTTTCCCTTCAGGTCGAAGACACGGGTCGCCTCACGGCTCAGGACCGCCACCTGCCTGTCCTTCAGATAAAAGACTTTGCTCCCATGCTCCAGGATCGCCGGGACGTCAGAGGCGATGAATCGTCCTGCGCTGCCCTCGGCGACGATCAAAGGGCTGTCCTGCCGGGCCGCGACGATCACATCAGGCTCCCGCGAAGAGATGACACCCAGGGCAAAGCTGCCCTCCACCTTCTTGAGCGCCTCGATGACCGCATCCTTGAGGTCCCGCTTGTAGAACTTCTCGATGAGATGGACGAGCACTTCCGTATCTGTCTGGGAGATGAACCGATGGCCCTCGCGGATCAGAGCCTGTTTAAGGGAAAGATAATTCTCGATGATGCCGTTGTGGACGACGACGATCTCGCGGTCACAGCTGAAGTGCGGATGGGCGTTGACCTTGTTCGGCGCGCCGTGCGTCGCCCAACGGGTATGGGCGATGCCCACCGTCGCCGGCGGCAGCGGATGCGAGCGCACGATCCCGGCCAGATCATTGATCTTCCCGGGCGTCTTGCGCACGTGGACCTTCCCGCCGGAAAAGACAGCCACTCCCGCCGAGTCATAGCCGCGGTACTCAAGCTTCTTGAGCCCGGCCAGCAATAAAGGCTCAGCCTGCTCTTTTCCTATGTATCCTACGATTCCGCACATAGTCTATAGTCGATGGTCAATGGTCGATTGTCGATCCACTGGCAGCTTATTCCGGCAACGGCTACGGCGACGGTCACGATGCCCGTTTCGGCTACGTTGTTAGGTTACGTCAAAAACGATCTAAAAACCCTTCCACGAACTACGTTACCGAACTACGAAACGGGCCGCGTAGCCCCTTATGGGGGCGCTTCGCAGCCGTTACCGACAGACGACGGACGGAATATCGCCCGCCGCGCCTATAACAAACACCCTTTCTCCGAATTGATGCACTTGATCCGCAGCAGCTCGGCGAACTTCGCCAGATGCTTCTTCTCTTCCTCCAGCACCGCGCGCAACGCCCCCTGCGCCTGGGGATCCTTGGTTTGCCGCAGGCACCCTTCATAAAAAACGATGGTGCGGCGCTCATAATCCAAGGCCTCTTCCATCGCCGTATGCCGGTGTTCCATGCGGCGGGCCTTCTCCTTCTCGGCGGAAACGTCGAAGACCTTGGCGTTCAGGTAATCGACGATATCGTCCTCCTCGAAATCATCGCCCGAAGCCTGCTTCTCTTTGTCGAGAAGCCCCTGGAAGGTCCTGCGGTGATTCTCTTCCTGCTCGATGAGAAAATCAACCTCGTGCCGGGCATCCTCATCCTTAATCTTCGCCGACAATCCCTTATAGAACGCGATGCCATTCTCTTCCATCCTGATGGCGATCTTATAGGCCTGGACAGCCGAAAAATCGTTGAGAGCTATCCTTCCGTCTTTCTCGATAACGACGCGCATATCTGTCTCCTTCCCTGGGGATCCTTAAGCCCGGACCAGCTCATCGGTCTTGGCGGCAATGATAAAATCATTCTCGGACAGGCCGCCGATGGCGTGCGTGGAAAGCGTGACCCTGACTTTATTATAGCTGATAAAAAGCGCGGGATGATGCCCTTCGGCCTCAGCCACGGCCGCGACCCTGTTCACGAACGCGATCGCGGAAGGAAAATCCTTAAAAACAAACTCCTTCTTGATCTTTTTATTCTCTTCGACCTGCCAGCCCGAAAGGACCTTGAGGTATTCGGCGACGTCCTGCGGCCCCATGGGAGGCGTCCCCCCTTCGCACGGTACGCATGTCTTCTTCGTCAGGTCCGCGGGACAGACTCTTGCCGCCATCTCAACCTCGCCTTCGCGCACCGCCCCTGAAGGGGCCGCGCACCCAAAATTTTACCCCGTTAGCCATAAAAAACTCAAGTCTTTTATTTCTAACGGGGTAAATGGCTCTTCGCGCCTCGAAAGACTGAGGGCCACACGAAAGCCGGACTTGCGCCCGGCAGGCAGTTTCAGCTCATGCCCGGGAGCGCGCGATACAGCCCTCTTTGCAGTGCGCGACCGCTCTCAAAAACCACTTCGGTCTGTCGATCATCGCTACCTCCTGTCGTTGTTTGCCTCTAAACAAAAAATAATAAAACCGATAAATATTGTCAATTATTATTATTTCTTAGACAGCATGTGGTTGACGAACGCCGTGCT
>JBFZAX010000207.1:0-8129 GCA_041308805.1 Candidatus Omnitrophota bacterium
AGAGCTTCCGGGAGGCGCCCCAGTTCTATTCGCTCTACACGGGCATTATCATCATCGGCGCGCTGTTCGTGTTGATCCCCCGGGTGCCTTTGATCAAGATCATGCTCATTTCCCAGGTGGCCAACGGCATCCTCCTGCCTTTTATCCTGCTGTGGATGATCCGTCTCATCAACCGAAAAAGGTTGATGGGGACTCACGTGAATTCCCGGGCCTACAACCTGATCGCCTGGACGACGGTCGTCGTGTTGATGGGGATGTCGCTGGTTCTTTTGCTGCCTGTCTTCTTCTGATCGGATGCAGAGTAACCCCGACACAAGCCCCGGCCATGCCCCGGAGGGGCTAGATCGGGGAAGACGGGGTTGACTTTTTTCACCGATGTGGTATAGTTAAAAAAAAATTTCTTGATAGGAGGAGGGGTCATGAAAAAAGGCATGGTCGTCTGTTTTGTCGTGATGGGCGCGGCGCTTCTTTCCGGATGCTGTTCCCTGAAGAGCAAAGACGCTTCGACGATCCAGTCCCTGGAGGGTCGGGTGGTGACATTGGAAACGAAGGTCGATACCCTGGAAAGCGGCACGCCGACTTCTGACCGTTACAGCCGAACCTCGGAAGAGATCACGCTGGAGAAACCCGTGGTCGCCCGGATCGCTCCCGAAGAGATGACAAAGCTGGACGTGCAGGAGGCCCTGAAGAACGCGGGGTATTACAACGGTTCCATCGACGGAAAGTTCGGCCCCATGACGGTCCAGGCGATCAAGGATTTCCAGGAGGACTCGGAGCTCAAGGTGGACGGGATCGCCGGTTCCCGGACAAAAGAGAAACTGGCGAAATACCTCTAAGCAAGAGTGGTCTTGGTCGCGATGGGATCTTCGCATACGATAGCGTCGTTTGTTTTTTTGATCGCGGCCGCGCTTGTCAGCGGCTGCGGCCAGACCCCTGTCTCCAAGCAGCAGGAAGCTCTCAAGTCGGATTCCCTGACGCTCAAGGGCGCTGACGCGCTTCTGGCCCCGCCTCAGGAGGCGGGCCAGGGGATAGCGGTCGCCTCCGGCGCCCTGGCCAATATGACGGTCGTCGCCGAGGCGGCCTCGGTCGATCCTGCCGGGTCATCGGCTTCCCCAAAAGCGGCCGAGATCCAGAAGGCCCTGAAGAACCTCGGTCTGTACGAAGGAGAGATAGACGGGAAGATCGGCCCCCGCACCAAAGAAGCGATCCGCGAGTTCCAGAAGAAGAACAATTTGAAGCCGGACGGAAAGGTCGGGGCCCAGACCTGGCCTTTGCTCAAGAAAGCCCTGACGCCGTAATCCGGCGGCATCCCCCAAGAGAAAAAAATGGCCCCTTGGATCAAAGACCTTAAAGACGCTCCCACGAAGCACAGCGTGCTCAAGCGCTGGGTCGCGGACATGGCGGAGCTTTGCGGCCCACAGCGCGTCGTCTGGGTCGACGGTTCCGAGGCTGAAAAGAAGCGCCTCGAGGACGAGGCGGTGGCGACGGGAGAGATCGTGCGGCTGAACAGCGAGAAGCTGCCCGGCTGCTTCTATCACCGCACCGCCGTCAATGACGTGGCCCGCACAGAGCATCTCACCTATATCTGCACGAAAAAAAAGGAAGACGCGGGGCCCAACAATAACTGGATGTCGCCCCGGGAGGCGATGGCCAAGGCCCGGGGTTATTTTTCCGGCGCGATGAAGGGTCGCACCCTGTACGTCATCCCGTTTTCGATGGGCCCGGTGGGGTCTCCCTTCAGCAAGATCGGTGTCGAGCTGACCGACAGCATCTATGTGGTCCTGAACATGCGGATCATGACCCGGATGGGGCAGAAGGTCTTAGACCAGCTGGGAACGGACGGCGAATTCACGAAGTGTCTTCACTCCAAGGCCGACCTGGACATCAACAAGCGGCTCATCCTGCACTTCCCCGAACAGAACACGATCTGGAGCGTCGGCTCCGGCTACGGCGGCAATGTCTTGTTGGGCAAGAAATGCCTGTCGTTGCGCATCGCCAGCTATTTGGCCAGGAAAGAAGGATGGCTCGCGGAGCACATGCTCATCATGGGGATCGAGGAGCCCAACGGCCATATCGAATATATCGCCGCCGCTTTTCCCAGCGCCTGCGGCAAGACGAACCTGGCGATGCTGATCCCGCCGGAAGGGCTGAAGGTCAAAGGATATAAGATATGGACCGTGGGGGATGATATTTCCTGGATGCGGATCGACACGGACGGCGGCCTGTGGGCCATCAATCCCGAGTCGGGGTTTTTCGGTGTCGCGCCCGGGACCAATTCGAAGACCAACGCCAGCGCGATGGCCACGGTCAAAAAGAACACGATCTTCACGAACGTCCTTTTAAGGAAAGATTTCACGGTCTGGTGGGAGGATCATGACGACTCTGCGCCGGCCGAGGGAATGGATTGGCAGGGGAAGCCGTGGAAGCCTGGGCTGAAAGATGAGAAGGGCGAGACGGTCAAAGCCGCTCATGCGAACAGCCGGTTTACGGCGCCGCTGGCCCAGTGTCCGTCGATCACGTTCCGGCTGGACCATCATCACGGCGTGCCTATTTCGGCGATCGTCTTCGGCGGCCGCCGGGCGCACCTGGCGCCGCTCGTCTATGAGTCGTTCAGCTGGGCCCACGGCGTTTATGTCGGCGCCACGATGGCTTCCGAGCGCACGGCCGCGCAGTTCGGCAAACAGGGAGAGGTGCGACGCGACCCGATGGCGATGCTGCCGTTCTGCGGCTATCACATGGGAGATTACTTCGCCCATTGGCTGAATATCGGCCGCCGTCTGGAGAAGACGCCGAAGATATTCCACGTGAACTGGTTCAGGACCGACGAGAGCGGCAAGTTCCTCTGGCCGGGTTACGGCGAGAACCTCCGCGTCCTGGAATGGATCCTCGACCGCTGCAACGGCACGGTCGAAGCCACGAGGACGCCCATCGGACATATCCCGACGCCCGGCAGCCTGGATATGACCGGGTTGAATCTTTCCAAAGAGGCCCTGGCGAAACTTCTTGATATCGATAAGTTCGAGTGGCTGAGCGAAATGGAATCGCAGAAAGAATTTTTGAAGACGTTCGGCGACCGCCTGCCGAAGGAGATCTGGCGGGAGTGGGAAGAGCAGAACAAAAGACTGCAGGAATAAGCGCGCGTTTAAAGCATGCCCTCCACCGTCCTTACCAAAAGCGATCTTCCCGATTTGAAACTGATGCGGCGGGGCAAGGTCCGCGACGTCTATGATCTGGGCGACCGGCTGCTCATCGTCGCCACCGACCGGATCTCCTGCTTTGACGTCGTCTTAGGGTGCGGGATCCCCGAAAAAGGGGAGGTCCTGACCCGGATCTCCCTGTTCTGGTTCGACTATCTCAAAGATATCGCGGAGAACCACCTTATCACCGCGGACGTCTCTCAATATCCCCCTTTCCTTCAGAAACACAAAGACGCGCTCGTCGGCCGTTCCATGGTCGTCAAAAGAGCCCGGCCTTTGCCTATTGAATGCATTGTGCGCGGGTATCTTTCCGGCTCGGGATGGAAAGAGTATCAGAAGAGCGGGACGGTGTGCGGTATCCCTTTGCCCAGGGGCTTGAGGGAATCCGAGAAGCTGCCTGAGCCGATCTTCACGCCTTCGACCAAGGCGGAAGAGGGACACGATATCAATATCGACGCGGCCGCCGCGGTCAAGCTGGTGGGCGCCGAGACCTTTGAGGCGGTCCGCCGCATGAGCCTGGCGCTGTATGTCAAGGCCGCCCAATACGCCGAGACAAAGGGCGTCATCATCGCGGACACGAAGTTCGAATTCGGTTTCTTCGAGGGCCGGGTCATCCTTATTGACGAAGTCTTGACGCCGGATTCTTCGCGTTTCTGGCCGAAGGAAGGTTACGCGCCGGGCCGGCCCCAGCCGAGCTTCGACAAACAATACGTGCGTGATTATCTCGAGACGCTGGATTGGGATAAGACCCCGCCGGCGCCTGACGTCAAGCCTGAGGTCATCGCCCAGACGACCCAGAAGTACCGCCGCGCTTTAAAGATCCTCATCGGTTGACCTGCTTAAGATTCTTCAAAGATTCAGTCCCGGAAATCTTGCCTGCTTTGCGTATCGTTAAAGCGTAAGGGGTGCGGAGGCGCGGTTTTATCGGCCTTAGGGGAGCGACTCGAGGAGGCGCTGAGGGTCTGTTTCTCCGTCGTAGCCCAGAGCGCGGGCTCTGTCCATGTAGCGGCGCGAGGCATCCGGACCGTCCTTGTTAAAGGCGATGGCCGAGAGGTAGGCGTAAGGGATGGCGAGGTCCGGCTTGACCTCGGTCGTTTTGATGAAAGCGGCGCGCGCTTCCTCGAGGCGCCCCGTTTTCAAATAAGCAAAAGCCAGGTTGAGGTGAGCCCAGGGATAGGCGGGCATCCTGTCGATCGCTTTCCTGTAAAGCCCCACCGCCTCGTCGTATTTTCCTTCCTGCGACAATAAAAGCCCCAGATTGTTGTAAGCTTCCACGTAATCCGGATCGAGCTGAAGAGTCCGCCTGTAAAGGCGTTTTGATTCTTCGGCGCGGCCCAGCAGTTGATACGCCTTGGCCAGGTTGTAAACGGCGGTGACAAAGGCCGGCTCAGCGGCGACGGCTTGAGCGTAGAGGGTCGCCGCTTCTTCCAGGTCTCCCCGCCGGGCCAGGAGCGTGGCGAGTTCGTTGAGCGCTGCCGCGTGGCGGGGGTCTTTTTCGAGGAGCTGTTTTAAGAGAGATTCGGATTTCCTGTCCTCGCCGAGATCCCCGTAGGTCTTGCCCAGGTTGAACAGCAAGCCTTTGTCATCCGGAGATTCCCTGAGGGCTTTTTCCAGGCAATCCGCCGCCTCTGCGTAACGCCCGGCATTGTTATAGAGGACGCTCAGGTTTGCGGCGGCTTCGGCGTAATCAGGTTTGATCTCCAGGGCTTCCCGGTAGGAGGCGATCGCTTCCCCGGGGTTATCGGCTTTTTCATATTCGAGGCCCAGATTGTAATAGATCTGGGGGGCGCGGGGGGCATAGATGAGCAGCCGCCGGTAAAAAGAGAAAGGGTCTTTCCATCGTGCGTTCTGCAGGACCGTGAGCGCGCCGAAGGAAAAGAGCAGCGACACTGTCACGGCGAGGCCCAGCGTGCGGGTCGCGGGTTTTTGGGCCAGGTTCCGCAGCTTGCCGGCCGCCCAGAGAAAGAATCCGATCGAGGGGGCATAGAGCCAGTGCTCGGCCATGTAGGCATTGATAGAGTAAAGATTTGAAACAGGCAGGAGGGCCAGAAGGAACCAGGCCGCGCCGAAGCGCGCCAAGGGGTCTTTGGAGTTTTTCCCCAGAGCGGCCCAGAGAAGCCCGGCGAAAAGGCCTATGCCGAGAAGGGCGGCCGGTTTTGTCCAGGCAAAGACCGTATAGCCGTATTGCATGTGGAGGTCAAAGGGCCACACGAGCAGCCGCGCGTAGGTCGTCAGGGCCACGAAAAAACCGGGCAGGCGCTCAAGAAACGGGGCGGCGACCGGATCGCTTTGGAGAGAGGCCTGCAGGACGGTGGTCCGCGCGAGGAGGTAGATCCCGTCGAGAACGATGAGAGAGAAGAGAAGCCCGGGCCTGGTCCGTTTTTGGGCTGGAAGGAGCGCGATCCACGCTAACGCGGGCAGGATGAGATTCTGTTCCCGTGAGAGGAGCCCTGCCGCGTGGCACAGGAGCATCAGGAGAGCGTCTGTCGGCTTGACGTCGGAGCCTGAGGCTTTGATGTAAAAGATCAGGGTGAGGAGCAGAAAGACGAGGCCGATCGGGTCTGAGCGGCCCGAGATGTAGGTGACGGCTTCCGTGTGCACGGGATGGACGACAAAGAGCAGCCCTGTCAGAAGGGCCAGGAGCCGGTCACGGAAAAGCGTCCTGATTAACGCGAAGACGCACCAGGCGGCAAGGATATGCCAAATGATGCTGGTGACATGGTAGCCGGCCGGCGTCAGCTTCCAGAGGCGGAAATCGATCATGTAAGTCGCCATCTGGAGGGGGCGATAGAAGCGGGTCATCCGGTTAGAGCCGGCAGAGATGTTTTCCGTAAAAAGTTTGCCTAACCCCGAAAAGTCGCGCAGCCGGGCATTGTTGACGATCAGGTTTTGGTCGTCCCATATGAGAGGATTAGGCAGGGAGTTCGCGTAGACAGCGAAACCGACAAGGGCGATCAGGATAAGGGCGACGGGGATGTTGGGGGATCCGGAGAGATGAGGACGAGCTTCGGCGCGCTTTGGGGCCGTTTTTTCCCGGCCGGGTCTTTTTTGTCCGTTATCCATGAGTTTGGGCTGTTCCGCGGATCAGGATGATCCCGCGGAGGAGAAGCGGATCAGTCCGGTTCGTTCTCGGCCGGTGACTCGATCTTCGATACGAGCACATGGAAGGTCTTCTCGCCGGAGGCGAATTTCAAGGTGATGACCTTGATCGTGAACTCGCCGAATTGCCGCTCCGGAGGGGGGATGGTCTGGGCCGAATCCTTCGCTTCCACCAAAAATCTGGCGAAAGCTTCCATGTCGACCGTTTTGCCCGAAGCTTCGCGCACAAAGGAAAATATCTGCAGGGAGTCTTCGATCTTTTCCGGCTCGCCCGGCCGCTGGTCGTAGGAGAAGCGTTCTTCTTCGATCGTCTGCCCGTCGGCATCGGTCCTGACTTCGAGCGTATAGCGTTGGCCGTGGGAGAAAACAAAGATCTTCTTGTCGGCGTCCCCAACGGTGACGTCCGTTGAGGCCAGGGTCATGCCGGATTCCTGGGCATATAGGCTGTCTTCGAGGTCCTGGACGGTCGCGCCGATCTCGGCAAAGGCCGGCCGGGAAAGACCGAAGAAAGCGAGGGCCAGCAGGGTTGTTTTGAGGAGATTTTTCATCATGGGGTACAGGATGTTGATAGAATAATTATATTGGTTTACCTTTCGCTCGACAAGAGAAAAGAGTTGTGTGCTGCGCAGGCTTTCATGAAAAAGGCTCATCGGCTCGTCGCGGGAGCCCTGTTCGCAGCTCGTTCGTCCCGCGAACATTCCCTCGCAAGGTATTGGAAGAACCTTTATTGTTCTCGGTCAGGTTCGCAACGAACTCGCCGTAAACCTTTGCCAACTATCCAAACGACGTGGCAATCCCTCGGCAGCGCGCCCAAGGTTTCAGCTACTGCCTCGGGAGGGAACCGGGATGCTTCCCATGAGAATATCGCTGAAACGGAAAAGAAGCTCCAGGCTAAAGCCCGGAGGGGTTCCACAAAATTTCTGATTGTCTGCGGAACAGGGTTCCCGCACCGAGCCGAACTGGTTCTATCTAATTCGCTCTCGTGGGGATGGCGTGGGCTGCCTCTCGAAGGGCGTCTGGAGGCCCGGAGCGGGCATGGATGCCCCTCGCTCAATTCCCGGCAGAGCGACGGGCCGGAAGCGAGCGAAGATGGGGCACGCCGGGACCCATCGAGCCTGCCTGCCGGCAGGCTTGCCTACCGGCAGGCAGGCAGGCGTCCCTGAGAGAGATAGGCCGCGGCAGCCCCGCGAGATGAATAGATCAAAGAACGGTTTGAAACCGTCCCGGATAAGTCTATAGTCGATGGTCAATGGTCGATTGTCTATGGTTAAAAGCCAAGACAAAAATGATAAGGCATTTCGGTTTTGACCATAGACCATGGACTATTGACTATCGACGCCCTTGACACCCTGCGACTTTCCTATATGAACAATTGTCTTTGATTCGTGGGGGCTCAACTTTATAATAGGGAAGAGCGCTTGGCGCCTTTTCGCCCAGAGGGTCCTCCATGCAAGAAAAAGACAAGAAATACATCAAAGAAAATATCGGTAAGAAGCCTTTGCGTGAGATCGCCGAGGCTTTGGGGGTCAAGGAGAGGAAGATCCGGAAGTTTTTGGAGAAGGAGAAGATGGGGGCGGCAGTTCCTTCCGGGGGGGCCTTGCGCCCGGCAGCTTCATCTGTTCGCCGTTCGTTTTCCCTCTGGATGATCTTGATATTGATCTTGGCGGGCGTCGTCGCCTATTCGAACACCTTCCAAAGCCCTTTCCTTTTGGATGACGAAGTCTCCATCGCCGAGAATCCTGCCATCAAGCATCTCGGCCAGGTCGATCGCATCTGGGATTTTTGGCCTACCCGTTTCGTCACCTATTTTTCGTTCGCCCTCAATTATCATTT
>JBFZAX010000208.1:0-5634 GCA_041308805.1 Candidatus Omnitrophota bacterium
CCCTCGACCCGCGCTTTACGAAAGCGCTGCTCTACCAACTGAGCTACATCGGCAATTAAATCTCGTAGCTCGTCCTGAGCCTGTCGAAGGACTGAGCTACATCGGCAATTAAATCTCGTAGCTCGTCCTGAGCCTGTCGAAGGACTGAGCTACATCGGGCAATTCCGTCTGAATATTAGTAACAGATTATAACAAATGCTGGAATTTAATCAAGGACGCTGTGGCCCGCTCGGCCCCCCGCCCTGCCCTCTGCCGTAGGCCGCCGCGATCTCCTGCGCCGTACGGCCCCAATTAAAGATCTCTTCGGCGCGGCGCCGGGCCAGCGCCCCGAGCCGGGCTCGCCGCGGCGCGTCCTGCAGGAGGTCGACGATCCCCTCGGCCAATGCTTCGACGTCTCCCGGCGGCACGATGACGCCCGCGGCATCCAGCATCCACCGCACCTCGCCCACATCGCTGGCCACGACCGGCTTGCCGGCCGCCATATATTCCACGATCTTCAAAGGGCTCTTGCAGCGGGTGACTTCATTGTCTTCAAAAGGGGCGACACAGACATCGGCGGCAGCCACATGCCCGGGAATATCCTTGTGCTCCACGTAACCGGTGAAGACAACGGGGGCGGGCTCGAGGCGCGCGTTCAGATCTTCGAGCTCGCGGCGCCGCGCCCCCTCCCCGACGATCAAAAAGGCCGCCCGCGGGACTCGGGCCGCCACCTTCCTGGCCGCCTCCAGGAACAAATGCGCGTATTGGGCGCTATGCAATTGCCCCAGATAAAGCACCACCGGCCCCGTCAAACCCATTTTCCCCCGGATCTCTTTACCGGAAACATCAGGACGGAACGCCACCAGGTCCGCGCCGACTGGAGCCTTGACCATTGCGGACGGCGGCACCCCCCACCCCAGACACAGCTTCCGCAGGTGGACGATGGCGCCGGAAACGGTGTCGGCCAAACGAGGCAACCAACGCTCGAAGGTCTTCAGGAACCACACCATCAAACGTTGCGGCCGCTGGTGAGAGGCGATATAGATCTGCTCTTCCCAGTCATCCCAATCATAATGGAGCTTCTTCCCCAGCAGGTATCCGGCGAGCAACGCCGGGACCGAGACCCAGTGGAAGCATTTCTGGAAATGGATAACGTCGACGCCGGCCGAGAGACGGCCAATGATAAAGATGTTCTTGAATAAGGTCACCACATCGTTCCTGCGCGACAATCCCCGGACCTCAACGCCCGGCAACTCGACCGGATCCTGCGTCGTGACATCCAGGCGGGGAAAATGGACGAGACGGACCCGATGCCCCAAGCGGGCGAACTCCCGGGCAAAAGCGACGATGCGGATCGTCCAGGGCTCCAACGGCGAATAGATGTCGTGGGGATGAATGAGCAGTATTCTCATAACAAGTCTCAACGTCTCAAAGTCTCAAGGTCTCAAAGTCTCCGGTTTCAGGGAGCAGTGAGCAGGGAACGGCGAACGGAACCAACCCTCTCAGGGAGGGACGGCGTCGGGGGTCTCCCGCAGACCCCCGTAGCGGAGAGGGGACCCGCCACTTTTTAGTTTTGTCGGGGGGAACCACGGGAGGGTTCCCAAACGGGGGTGCGGGGGACAAGGGAGATCCCCGGCGGCGGCCCGAACCTGAATAAAGATCTATTCGCGGCGAGGCGATGAAATTAACCCAAAAAACTTATACCGAGAGCTAAAATCAACTTCCCACAAAGATCACTGTCCCGCGGAACTTCCTCAAACAGAAAACATACACCTCGGCGGCCAGGGCGCATGCCAACAGCCCGAGAACGACGAAAAAATACAAAAATCTCCTGGCGAACCTCATTCTTTCACCAGCGGGTTCAGCTTCGGCCGGTTGACGATGCTCTTGCGCAGCCCCATCTCTTCGACGATGGCCTGCATCTGGGCGACGCGGGCGTTGCGGGCCTGACGGTCCATCCCGTTCGCGTCGCGGAAGGTCATGGGATCGACCCCTTCCTTCCACTGGATCCCAAACCACTCTTTATGGCGGCCGAGGGCGGCTTCAGGAAAGAGCGTGCAGGCGGAGATATTGGTCACCTCATCGATATAGTCGTGATTGCGGCGCAAAAAGGCGACGACCTGGTCAAAATCCTCCTGGGTCTCCCCGGGGAACCCGACGATGATATTGACGTTCGTGCAGATGCCCGATTCCTTGGTCATGCGCACGACCTTCTCAGCCTCCGCCGCGCTGAAATCCTTGTTCATGCCCTTAAGGACCCGCGGCGAGGAGTGCTCCATCCCGTAGATGATCGTATGGCATCCTGCCTTGTGCATTTTAGCCAGCAGCTCCGGGTTCATATCGCGCCGGATGATGGCGTAGCTGACCCAATCGAACTTGAGGCCCGACGGAATGATCAGATCGCAGAGCGCCGAAAGCACGCGCAGGTTCCCGTTGCACAGAAGATCGTTGAATTCAAAAGCCCGGGTCTTGTTGACGCGGCAGTGATATTCGATCTCATGGAAGATGTGAGCCGCCGACCGCACGCGGTAAGCCGGCCACATGATATGGTCGATGCAATAGGCGCACCTCTTGATGCAACCGCGGCTCGTCAGCAGCGGCAAAGGCTTATAATCCAGGCCGTCGTTGTAAGCGGACAGGTCGAACTCTTCATAGGTGGGAAAAGGCAGGGAATCCAGGTCTCTGATCGACGCGGGCGGCACCGGCGTGACCCGGCCCATGTCGTTGCCCAGCAAAAGGCCCGGCTGGCGGCCGATCTTCTGGCCTTTAAAAATACGCTCCAGGAGCGACCCTAAGACCTCCTCTCCCTCGCCGATGACAAAATAATCGACGAACCCCGGGGTGATGAGCTCGCGGGGATGCTTGAAGAACGTCGCCGGGCCGCCGAAGACGATGACCCGCGACGGGTCTTTCTCCTTGATCCTCTCGGCGATCATGTTCGCCAAAAAGATGCTGATCTGGTTGACCGAAAAACCGATCACCTTCACCGAGGAATTCAGCACCTCCTCGACGAACTGCCCGATCTCGGCGCGGAACGCCTCAAAGAGCTTGTCGGCGATCTCCGTCACGAAGAACGAATTCGTGTAATCCATCTGCCACAGGCGCCGGACCTCCTGAGAGGCCTTGTTGTGCAGCAGGACGCTAAAATCGAAGATCCCCGCCTTAAAACCCCGGCTCTTAAGATACGTGATGAGGTACGCCCCGCCGCAGGAAGGCATGCGGGTAAACAAGGGCGGCGGAATGACCAGAAAAAAATCATTGCCGGCCAGGGCTTGGGGCGGAACAAGAAGAGCGTCGGATATTTTTTCCATAAAGGTCACCTCCGCAGACGCGCGACGGCGGCGGCGGTCTTCAGGACCATCCGCTCAGCCCGGGAAAGTCGGTTCATCCGGTTGTGCATCTGCACGATCCGGCCCAGATCATCGCAACTCTTGAAACATCCCACGGCGCAATCGGGGTCGTTGCCCATCATCTTAAAAAACGGATCGCTCTTGGGCGCCGTCATCGCCAGGTGCCGGAATTCGATCTGCCGCGCCGAATTCCAGATCACCCGGAAGGGGTCCTTATAAAGGTTCCCGACCGGGACCCGATGGGCCTTGAGGCAGAAATTCACGTCGCCGTTGGGCATGATGCGGCTGAAGATCCACCCCACGCAACACGGCATGTTCTCGAGGAATTCGCTGTCGTACTGGGCGCTGTCCGCTCCCGGATCTTTGAGCCGGCGCAGGAGATGCTCCATGTTCATCAGGGTGATCCCTTCGACCTTATCCTTGATCTCCTCCAGCTGCTCTAAGACCTCTCGGCGCTGGTCCTGGGTCAGGGCCAACGCGTCGGTCGCTCCGGGGATGGTGTCGATGACGGCGAACTCCACGCCCTCGCATTGCGCCTCTTTCGCAAAATCGACCATCGCGGCGACCTCCCGGTAGTTGAGGTTCGACAGCACATGGTAGACCTTGACGAAGGGCCGGCCCGGGGCCTTGAGCGCGTTGAGCATCCGAAGCAGGTTGCGGATCCTGAAAAAAGCCGCCTCGTCTTTATTGGGGTGCGTGGCCGCATAGGTCTTCGGCGTGCCCGCCCAGACGCTGACGGTCAGCCCGTCGAGGCCGATGTCGATGAGCCGGCGCACGGCCTCTTCGTCGATCAGCGTGAAATTCGTGTTCACGGCGCAGCGGATCCCCCTGTTCTTGGCCTCCCGCAGGATCAGCAGGAGATCCGGATGCATGAAAGGCTCTCCCCCGCCGGAGAAATAGATCTCTTCTGTGCCGAGCCCCGCCAGTTCGTCGATCAGATCGCGGACGAGGGGCGTCGGAAGGGTCAACAGCCGCTGCCGGCCCCTATAAACGCGCTCGCCCAAAAGCGGAGAATTGCACCAGCAGCCGATGCAGTTATTGTTGCATCGGTTGGTCAGGTCGATCTGCACGCAGGCCGGTCCCTTGAAAGCCCGCGCGCCGTGATAAATGCCGAGGATATCCAGATAAGCGCCCTTCAGGCGCCGCGTCGTCGCCGCCAGGCCATACCGGCGCGAAAAATCCCGGACCTTCAGCGCCCGGGCCGTCACGCCTTGGGTCCTCTGCTGCCAGGCTTTGTTCATCCGGCCGAAAACCCCGGACAACAACGAAAAGGTTTTTCCCAGAAAAACGCCGGCGCTCTCCGCCGCCGCGCTTTTGAGGATCTTTTTGATGAAGATGTCGCGCTTCAGATGCGGGACGCGCGTCTGCCACACATGCCTGCGCCAGATCGCCTCGGCCCTCTTTTTGGCCTTCTCCAGGTCCGTAGGCGCCAGGGCGTCGGTGCGCAGGATGCTCTTGGCGTGGCCGTCGTAATGCGAAAGGTTCCTTGAGACGATGTATCCCTGGGACTCCAGTTCGGCGAAATACGCCGTGCCGGGAAACGGGGTCGTGATCGAGAACTGCAACGAGTCCGGATCAAGGCGCAGCGCGAAATCGATGGTCTGCTGCACCGTCTGCAGGGTCTCGCCGGGCAGCCCGAAGGTAAAGGTCAGGTGGGTCTTGATCCCGAGGCTTTTCGTCGCCAGGACCATCTGCTCGGTCTTGCGGATGTCCATGTTCTTGCACGCGCTGTCCAAAAGACGCTGGTCAGCGGATTCAACGCCGTATTTGATGGCGGTCAGCCCCGCGGATTTCAACGCCCGCAGGACCTCCTCGTCCATCAGGTCCGCGCGCGCCATCATCGCCCAGGGGATGTCCAGGCCTCGGCCCTTGATCTCCCGGGCCAGCTCCATCATCCTCATCTTGCCGATGTTCGTCGTATCGTCATCGAAATAGACGGATTTGAACCCGAGCTCCCTGACCAGATACGCCATTTCATCAACGACATCGGCGATGCGGCGCACCCGGTAGCGGCTCTGGCGGTACATCAGCTGGGGCCACGCGCAAAAGACGCATTGATAAGGGCAGCCGCGGGAGCTCCACATCTGGGCGCTCGGCGACGGGATCCCGCCGGGAGTGTCGTGATAACGCTGCATCGGCAAGCCGTCTCTCTTGGGCCACGGGAGCATGTCCAAGTCGTCCATAAGAGGGCGCGCAGGATTCACGCGCACCGAGGAGCCCGAACGATAGATCAGCCCTGCGACGGCCTCAAGGGGCTTTTCGTCGCGCAACGCCTGCGCCAATTCCAAAAGCGTCTGCTCGTACT
>JBFZAX010000209.1:0-11807 GCA_041308805.1 Candidatus Omnitrophota bacterium
TAATCCTTTCTTCTCTTCAGAAATAAACTGTTCAGGAAAAAAAGGCACCATAATAACTACCAAATCTATTTCTTGTTCTTCGCTACTTATAATCTTTTTTATTTCAAATAACTTATGTGACGGAAGCGCGGAGAACCATTTTTTAAATTTGAAATCTGAGATTCTCTTAAAAATAAAGTCTGCCCATTTAATTTGAGGATAAAAATCATTAAAAATTTTCCTTGCTGAAAATAGATCATATGGATGAATCGTAAAGGCTACTTTTTCTATTCTCATGAAGAGCTTCTCTTGAAAACCACCACGTTGTTATTGCCGCCAAAAGCATATGAATTGTTTAGAGAGACCTCGATGTCGGATTTTCGGGCTTGATTAGGAACGCAATCGATATCGCAGTCTTCGTCTTGCATTTCAAAATTTATAGTTGGAGGAATAATTCCCCCCTTTATCGCAATGCAACATGAAATGGCCTCTAAGGCGGAGGCAGCTCCCATTGCATGTCCCAACATTGATTTAATAGAGCTACAGGGAATTTTGCGAGCTCTGTCTCCAAAAACCTTTCCAATAGCAGCGCATTCAACTCTGTCATTCTGAGGTGTTCCTGTTCCATGCGCGCTAATATAATCGACCTCCTCAGAGACAACTCCTGCCTCTAACAGGGCTTTGCTCATGCATCTTGCCACTCCTTCCTCAGAAGGCTGCGTCATGTGATGCGCATCACAGCTAAGCCCATAACCAAGAACCTCAGCGTAGATGTTAGCTTTTCTTCTACGAGCTCCATCAAGTGACTCCAGCAACAGAACACCTGCTCCCTCGCCCAGCATCATCCCTTTTCGGTTTTTATCAAAAGGCTGGCACTTCTCAGGGGCCATGGCCAAAAGACGATTAAATCCTGTGAATGCTATCCTGGAAAACGCATCTGACCCTCCCGCAAAAATAACATCAAACTCGCCTGTCCTAATAAGATCAAAAGCATAGCTAATGCTATAATTCCCTGCCGCACAAGCTGTTGTGAACATAACATTATGCCCCCCACAACCAAGCTCAATAGCGACATTAACCGAGATACTGTTGGTTGGATAAAGAAAAATATTACTCAGTCTGATAGTGTCTACTTCATCTTTAACCACGTTCACGTTCATCTCTTCGATAAGATTAGATTCTCCCATGGTTGTTCCCAAAAAAACTCCAGCTGCAGCAACTTCATCTTTAGCAAGCTGCGCAACTTCCATGGCTAATCTTGAAGCCGCAATCGCCATTTGGGAGGCGCGGCCCAGGCGGGGGATCCTTCGTCGATCAATAAAATCGGTGGGCCGGAAATCCTTTACTTCTCCCCCCTTGTGAACCGTATAGGCGGAGGTGTCAAAGGACTCAATCTCGGAGATCCCGGACTTGCCGGCGATGAGATTCCTCCAGAAATCCTCGACCCCGATGCCGAGGGAAGAGACGACGCCCAAGCCGGTCACGACCACCCTTCGCCCGGGATCCTTTTGAGAGCGGCCTTTCATGGCGAAGAGGCATCCTGCGTCCCAAAGGCGATCTCCGCCTCGGCGACCTTCTGGTCAGCGACAAAACCCCGGGCTTTGAATATCCCCATCTTGGAAAGCATCTTGAGCGGCTCGACCTCGAGGCGCAGCTGGTCCCCCGGGAGGACCGGTTTGAAGAACCGCGACTTGACCGAAACGAGGAAAAGGATCGCCTCCTTTTCGAACTTCATCCGATAGAGAACGATGCCCGCCTGCGCCATCGCCTCGATAATCAAGACCCCCGGCATCACCTTCTGGCCGGGAAAATGACCGGTGAAAAAGTGCTCGTTGAGCGTGACATTCTTGACGGCAACGACCTTCTGAGGGCCGGCCTCCAGGACGCGGTCGATCATTAAAAAAGGGAACCGCTGGGGGATCAGCTTCTTGATATCCTGGACCTCTAAAGGACGCTCCATAAATGACCCTTTCCTCTCATAGGACCGAAGCCGCGCGCAGTCGGAAACGCCTCAACCTACCGCTGCTTGGCCTTGCCGATAGACTCCTGCGTCAGCTCAATGATCCTGTTGACCGTCGTCATCTCCCTGAGTTTCTCCTCCGGGATCACGATCCTGTACATCTTCTCCAATGCCGCCAGGATCTCCAGGGCCATCATGGAATCCGCCCCCACATCTTGGACCAAATGGGCATCCAACGGGATCTCCTGCGGCTCTTTTTCGAGGACCGTGGAAACGATCTCAAGGACCTGATCTTTAACATCACTCATAAGCTCTCCATTCACCAGGACAGATGAAGCCCTCCGTCCATTTTGATAACCTGGCCAGTCATGTAACTGGACCGCTCGCTCAGTAAAAAAGAAACGGTTTTGGCGACCTCCCCGGGCGACCCAAAACGCGCCAGCGGGACGGCCGCCAGGGCCTTCTGTTTGACGTCTTCTTTCAGGACGGCGGTCATGTCCGTTTCGATGAAACCGGGCGCCACGGCGTTGACCCGGATCCCGTAAGGCGCGACCTCTTTGGCCAGCGCCTTGGTCATGCCGATGATGCCGGCTTTTGAAGCCGAATAATTGACTTGGCGGGCGATGCCGGAGATGCCGCTCGTCGATGAGATATTCACGATGCCCCCGGACTTCTGCTTGAGCATCGTCACGATGACGGCGCGCGACATATTGAAATACCCCGTCAGGTTGGTATCAATGACCTCTTTCCAATCCTGGGGCTCCATCAGCATGAAAGCCTTGTCGCGCGTGATGCCTGCGTTGTTGACGAGGAAATCGAGACCCCCGAAGTATTCCCGAACCTGCGTCACGAACTCTTTCGCGAGCTCAAAGTCCCGCACATCCGCCTTCAGGCTCAATCCTTCGGTTCCGGACTCCTTGATCTCGTCCAAAAGGCTGTGCGCCTCGGCATCGCGGCTCATGTAATTAAAGGCGACCTTGGCCCCGTTTTGCGCCAGCTCCAACGCCACGGCCCGGCCGATACCCCGTGTCGCGCCCGTCACGATGGCGACCCTGTCTTTCAAAGAGAGATCCTTGTCCGCTGCCGACATCCTATCGCCTCTAATTGGGATTGAACTTTGACAAGACAACGCAACTGTTCGTCCCGCTCGGGCCGAAACAGCTCAAAAGGATATTCTTTAATCTGGCCTTGCGGCCGGTATTAGGCACGCAATCAAGGTCGCATAAAGGGTCTTTTTTTTCATAATTGATCGTCGCGGGGACCGTCTGCCTCTCGAGGGCGCCCACCCCCGCGGCGACCTGCATCGCCCCGCTGGCGCTGAACGTCTCCCCGATCATCGACTTGATGGCGCTGACCGGGATCTTATGCGCATGCTTTCCAAAGACATCTTTGAGGGCCTCGACCTCTATCTGATCAGCCTCCGGGGTCGAATTCGCGTTCGCGCTGACATAATCGATCTCGGCCGCCTTGCAATCCGCCTGCTCCAACGCGTCGGCTAAAGCCTTACGGATCCCAGGGCCGCGGCGATTGTATTTATTCACCCGGAACGGATCAAAGGCATGCCCCAGGGAACGTATCTGCGCGTAGATCCTCGCGCCCCTCTCCAGAGCGGAGTCCGCATCCTCGATCACGCACATCCCCGCCCCCTCGCCTAAGATGATGCCGTTTCGCCTTTTGTCAAAAGGACAGGAGGCCTCCGGCGCTCTTTTGATGCCTGCCAGGAAACCCAGCTTATAAAAGCCCAGATAGGTCTGCAGGCAAAGTTCCTCGACCCCGCCGACCAGGACCGCGCGGGCCCGGCCCAGGCGGATAAAATCGCAGGCGTACTTCAAGGCGTCAAGGCTCGAGGTAAAGCCGGTCGCGATCGTGGTGTTGAACGCCTTGATCCCGAAGCGGATAGAGATCTGGCTCGCCGGGGAATTGATGACGGTGTTCGGAAAGAGCGCGGGATTGACATATCGGGGCCCTTCCCGCAAGGCCTGCTTGTCGAATTCGCTGATGCTCCAGACGCTTCCCAGGGTCGTCCCGACGACAACACCCATCGCCTCCATGTTATCGGCTGTGATGGGAAGGCCGGAATCCTCAAGAGCCAGTTTGGATGCGACATTGACGAGTGTGGTGCTGCGGTCCAAAAGCCTCAGCCCCTTCTCCCCCAGGTAAGCCTTGGGAGCGAACCCTTTGATCTCTCCGGCCAGCTTCGACTTCATCGAAGAGGTATCGAACAGGGAGACCTCCTTGATGCCCGATACGCCCGCGTCGAGCGCGTCCCAAAAAGCGTCCTTCCCGATCCCGTTGGATGCGAGGACGCCGACCCCTGTGATCACGATGCGTTTTTTCTTCATAAATAAGGTGACATGGTCAGCGCAAAAAAAACCCCTTTGTTCAAGGGGTTGAATGATCTTTCGTCCGTATCCTTTTATGCCGGTGCATCAATCTTTCCTGGTCCTCGATCCAGCGCTCCAGGGAATCCCGCCTGAACCTCCAATCGGCGCCTATCTTAAATGCCGGAAGCCTGCCTTCGCGCGCCAAACGATGGACCGTAAAAAGATGGACGTGTAAATATTCAGCGACCTCTTTAGCCCCAAGGATCTCAGGCTCTCCCATGCCCCCCCCAATTAAAACAAATCATACATAACTAAACATAATATACAGGAAGCGGGCTGCAAGGTCAATGTTTTTAATGGGTTAAGGTGTATCTCCCTCCTCTTTCGACTCCTGTGTTACCGTGTCTTCCGCAATAACACCCAAGACCTCACCGACCTGGGCCACGTCCCCTTCGTGAGCCATGATCTCTACGAGCGCCCCGGAGCACGGCGCCGGGACATTGAAGGTCGCCTTATCGGTCGCGACCTCGACGAGATCATCGCCCTCGGCGACCGCAGCGCCCTCCTCGACATACCAGTACGAGATCGTGGCTTTAGTGATATTTTCCCCGAGCTCAGGCAAATAGATTTTGATCATGCGCTTCCCTCCTGGTGGAACCCCGCGGCCCCTTTTCTTCAGTCTTCTCCCCGTGGGGTGGAATCCCGCCCGAAGGCCATTCATCCACGCCATGACGGGCATGGCCTTCTGGGTGCGGGGTAAATCTCAACTCAAAGACTTCCTCGAATTTATCCAACACCCTGTCGCGGATCCCCTGCGGCCGAAGAGGCTCGTCAAAGAAGTCGTTAATAGAGGCCACCGCAACGTCCGATCCGCACGGCCGGATCGCTTCAAAGTATTTTTTTTCCGAACTGATGTTCAGGGCCAGGCCGTGAAAGGTAACCCATCGCTTGACTCCGAGCCCGATGGAGGCCACTTTATAAGGCCCCACCCAAACCCCCCGCTGGCCTTCCATCCGGCGAGCGTTAAGACCCAGATCATCGCGCAGCACCCGGATCACGGCTTCTTCGAGCTTCCAGACAAAAGTTCCCAGATCCCTTCCCAGCCTGTTCAAGTCAAAGATCGGATAGAAGACGATCTGCCCGGGACCATGATACGTGACCTCCCCTCCCCGGTGGGCGCAATAAACAGACAAGCCCAATTCGAGAAGCCGGGAAGGAGACGCCAAAATATTGCGGGTCTGGCAACGGCGGTTGACGGTCAGGACATGAGGATGCCGGCAGGCGATCAGCGCGTGGGGCGCGCCCTGCGTCACCTCCGCCACCGTCTCCTGCTGGACCCGCAGCGCTTCCAGGTAATCGACGAGCCCGAGGTCCGATAAACGGGCTTCCTGAACGCCGTGAACGATCAATCGAGGCTCCTGGCGATCTCGGCGACGATCTCCGAAACGCTCGGATGGGCGAAGACCGTCCTCCGGAGATCAGAAATAGTGAGCCGGTTCCTCATGGCCATCGAAAAAACATTGACGAGCTCCGTTGCCTGGAGCCCGATGATGCAAGCTCCCAAAAGGACACCCGCGGACGGGTCCATGAAGACTTTGGCAAATCCCTGGGTCTGACCCATCACATGGGCCATGCCGACGGAGAGAAAATTGACCTTGGCGGTCCTGTAATCCGCCTGGCCCGCTTTCAGCTCGGCTTCGCTCAACCCAACGACCCCGATCTCGGGAAAAGTAAAAATGCTCGAGGGAATGACCGCGTAGTCGCGGTTCTGCGGCCTGTCGAACATATTCTGGACCGCCAGTTCCGCCTCATAGCTCGCCACGTGAGCCAGCTGATAACCGCCGATACAATCACCGGCGGCGTAGACAGAAGAAAGGCCCGTCTTCAGGGTCCGGTCCACGACAAGCGCCCCCCGGTCCGTCTCAATACCCAGCCCCTGGACCCAGAGACCTTCGGATCGGGCACGGCGCCCTATCGCCACCAAGACCTTGTCATGCCGCTCGACGGGTAATCCCTCGGGTCCTTTGCCTAGAACGACCTCGATCCCCGCTTTTTGGAATTCATTCGAAAGTCTCTGGGAGAGCTCACCGTCGATCCCCGGCAAAAGTTGAGACGCCAGCTCAACGATCGTCACTTTCGATCCCAACCGGTTGAAAATGCTGGCAAACTCGCACCCGATGACGCCGCCTCCGACGACCAGAAGGCTCTGCGGAAGGTCGCTGATCTCCAAAAGCCCATCGCTCGACAGGACCCTGCGACCGTCAAACACGAAACCCTCGAGCTCCTGAGGCTGGGCGCCGGTGGCGATGAGGATATAACGGGAAGAAATCTTCCGCTGTCCGGAGACGGCGACCTCGTTGGGCCCTTGAATGACGCCGCAGCCCTGGAAGTAATCGATGACCCGGGCCTTGACGACGTGTTGCATTCCGGTGCGAAGCCGGGCGAGGATCTCGCGTTTCTTTGCCTGGATCTCGATAAGCGAAGCGCCTTGGCGAGAATAGTGAACGAACGTCTTGGTGGGAATGCAGCCGCGGTTAAGGCAGGTCCCGCCGATCTCCTGAGATTCGACGAGGCACACCTTCTTATTTCGTTTGGCGGCGCTGACCGCCGCGCTGAACCCTGACCAGCCGGCACCTAAGATACACAGGTCGTAATCCATGGCAAGATCACAGACTCAGCTGTTTGAGGGAATCCTTGATCGCTTGAGCGGAATCTTGGAGCGCCTGGCTCTCGGTCGACGACAGCTCGATCTCCAAGACCTCTTCGACCCCGCGGGGACCGATCCTCGCCGGCACCCCGATCGCCACATCCTTGAGGCCGTATTCTCCGTCAAGGACAGCGCTGACGGGGATCTCTTCGCTTTCACCCGTCAATAGAGGCCGCAACAGTTGCAGGATGGCGGCGGAAGGGGCATAATACGCGCTGCCGCTGCCGTATAAAGAGACGATCTGGGCGCCCCGCTGGCGGGTGGCCTTCACTAATTCTTCGATCTCGGCCGCGGGCAACAACTGGGTCAGCGGCTTGCCCCGAACCGAGCTCAGCCGGGGAACAGGCAGCATGCTCTCTCCGTGGCTGCCGATGACCAGGGCCCGCACATGATCCGTGCTTTCAAAGAGTTTTTTAGCGATCAGATTGGCGAAACGGGAAGAATCGAGGTTGACGCCCATCCCGAGGATCCTCGAGCGCTCCCAGCCGAGTTTGCGGAACGCCAAATAGGTCATCGCGTCCAGGGGATTGCTGACCACGATCACGACGGCCCGGGGGGTGAATCGGCCGACCGATGCGCACACTTCGGTCACTATCCCCGCGTTTTTCGCCAGAAGGTCCTCGCGGGTCATGCCCGGCTTTCGCGGCAACCCCGCGGTGATAACGACGACGTCCGCTCCGTCAATTCGGGAAAAATCAGAACTCGCCTCAAGGCGGCTGTCGGTCCCCACCGCGTACCGGCTGTCTTCAAGATCGAACACCTTAGCCTGAGCAAGGGCAGCGGCGATATCAACCAGGACGACGCTCGCCAGGCCGCTTTCGGCCAGGCGCATCGCCGCCGTGCCGCCGACATTTCCCGCACCGATGATCGCGACTTTTTTCATCGCCTATCCCATGCGGCGGATGATCTCATCCGCCATGGCGCTCGTAGACACCGCGCTCGGATCATTGCGGTCCTTCTTGAGGTCATACGTCACCGACCGGCCTTCGCGGATGACTTCCTTGACCGCCCGGTCGAGCTTATCGGCCGCTTCGTTTTCTCCCAGATAGCGCAACATCATCACCCCGGAAAGGATGGTCGCCGTCGGATTAACTTTGTTCTGGCCCGCATATTTAGGCGCGGACCCGTGAACGGGCTCAAACAAGGCGATCCCTTCGCCGATGTTGGCGCCCGGCGCCACCCCCAACCCGCCGATCAGGCCGGCGCACAGGTCCGAGATGATATCCCCATAAAGGTTAGGCAGCACCAATACATCGAAATTCTGGGGTCTCGTCACCAGCTGCATGCTCAGATTATCGACGATCGCGTCTTCAAAGGCGATCCGCCCCTCGTATTCGCGCGCGACCTCCCGGGCTGTGGCCAGAAAAAGACCGTCGGTGTGCTTCATGATGTTCGCCTTATGCACAGCCGTGACCTTGCGCCTGTTGTTCTTCAGGGCGTAGTCGAACGCGAATTTGACGATCCGGCGGGTGCCAAAGGCCGAGATCGGCTTGATCGACAGGCCGGAATCGGACCTGATCTTCTTGGGACTTAATCCGTTGATGGTCTCGATGACCTGGCGGGCCTCGGCGCTGCCCTGCTCGAATTCGATGCCGATATAAAGGTCTTCGCTATTCTCGCGCACGATGACCAGGTCGATGTCCCGAAACGCCTAACGGACCCCTTCCATGCTGCGGGCCGGCCTCAAACATGCGTAAAGATCCAGGGCGTGACGCAGCTGGACGTTCACCGAACGGAACCCCGTGCCGACGGGCGTCACGATGGGCCCCTTCAGGGCGATCTTATTCTTGCGGATCGAATCGATGACCGCGTCGGGCAAGGGTTTGCCCGACTTCTTGATCGCGGCTTCCCCTGCCTCAAACTCTTCCCATCGGATGGCGACACCCGTGGCGTCGATGCAGCGGCGCGCCGCCAAAGACACTTCGGGGCCGATGCCGTCTCCCGGGATCAGCGTAACCGTATATTTGCCCATTGGGTTCTTTAAAAAGAAAAGTTCGAAAACGGTGGACGGATCAAAGCGAAATACCGCCGTGTTTTTTGAAATGCTGAACGAGACCCCCGTCCGCCAAGAGCGTGCGCATCACGGCAGGCAACGGAGGGATCTTCAGCTTCGCCTTTTGAGTGAGATCCTCAAGCGTCCCCTTTTCCAGGTCGATCTCAAGCAGGTCCCCTTCGGCGATGCGATCCGTATCCGCCTCGATCAAGGGCAGGCCGATATTGATCGCATTGCGGTAGAAGATCCGCGCGAAGCTTTTGGCGACGACTCCGACGATCCCCGCCTCCTTGATGACCAAGGGGGCTTGCTCGCGCGAAGACCCCATCCCAAAGTTCTTACCCGCCACCAACAGCGATTCGCCCTGCTTAAGGCGGCTATAGAACGTCGGGTCGATATCTTCCATGATGTGCTTCGCCAATTCCTTGATATCGCTGATCTGAAACTTATAGCGGCCGGAGATGATATAGTCCGTGTTGACGTCATCTCCCAGTTTATAAGAGGCGCCCTTGAGTCTCATAGGTTCTTGAATTCCTCGACGTGCTTCGCTTTCGCCAGAGCCGTCTCGTAGGTGATGACGCCGGACTTGTACATCTCTTTGAGCGATTTGTCCATCGTGCGCATGCCGTACTGATGCCCGGTCTGGATCAAGGTCGGGATCTGCTCGATCTCCTGCTCACGGATCAGATTGCGGATCGCGGGCGTCCCTATCATGATCTCAGTAGAACAGACGCGGCCCACGCCGCTGGCCCGCGGCAGGAGCAACTGTGAAACAACGCCCTGTAAACAGTCCGCCAGCTGCAGCTTAACCTGCTGCTGCTGGAACGGCGGAAAGACATCGATGATCCTCTCTACCGTCTGAGGCGCGTCCGGCGTGTGCAGGGTCGCCAAGACCAAATGGCCGGTTTCGGCGGCGGTCAAGGCGGTGGAGATCGTCTCTAAGTCTCTCATCTCGCCGACGAAGATGATGTCCGGGTCCTGACGCAAAGAATGACGCAGGGCTTCGGCGAAAGACTTCGTATCGGAATAGACCTCGCGCTGCTTGATGATGCACCTTTTGTTCATATGCAGGAACTCAATCGGGTCTTCGATCGAGACGATCATATTGCTCGTTTCCTCGTTGATCAGGTTGATCATGGCGGCCAATGTCGTCGTCTTGCCGACGCCGGTGGGACCGGTCACGAGGACGAGGCCGTTAGGCTTGCGGGCGAGGTCCGCCACGATCTGCGGAAGCCCCAGATCCTCCAGCTTGGGGATCTCCAGAGGGATGCGCCGGAAAGCCGCCTCGACGCTGCCGCGCTGGATATGGATATTGACGCGAAACCGGTCCATCCCCTGCATGGCGACGGAAAGGTCCAGCTCCCAGTTTTTCTCGAAGATCTCTTTCTGTTCGTTGGTCAGGATCGAATAGATAAGCCTCTTGGTGTCGGCCCGCGTCAACTTCGGCCCTTCTGTTATCACCAAACGTCCGTCGATGCGCAGGATCGGCGGCGTGTTCTCGGTCAAATGCAGGTCGGAGGCCTTCTTCTCGATCGTCAGCATCAACAGCTCTTTTAACTCGACCATTTTTTCTCCTCGCGTAGCGCCGAAGACCGGCGTCTTCCTCTATTTCAGCTTAAGATAGGTACGGGGATCGGCGATCCGGCCCGCCAACGCCGAGGCGGCGACGGTCGCCGGAGAGGCCAGATAGATCGAGGCGTCAGGGTTCCCCATCCTGCCCTTGAAATTCCTGTTGGCCGTCGAGACCACGACCTCGCCCACCGACGGCACCCCGTTGTGCGTTCCGACGCACGGTCCGCAGCCGGGGGTCACGATGCTGGCGCCCGCCTCGATGAAAAGACGGATCAACCCTTCTTCCATCGCCTCAAGATAGATGCTCTTGGAAGCCGGAGCGACGATAAACCGCACGTCGGGATGGATCCTTTTGCGGCCGATCACCTTCGCGGCGATCCGAAGGTCTTCGAGCCGGCCGTTCGTGCACGTTCCCAAAAAGGCCTCATCAATATGGGTCCCCTTGACCTCATCGACCGCAACGGTATTGTCGACCGTATGAGGGCGCGCCACTTCGGGGCCGATCCGGGAAGCGTCATATTCTTTGATCAGGCTATAGACAGCGTCTTTATCGGCTGCCTGGGGCCTGGGGCGACGGATCTTTTTCTTGCCTCGCCGCGCGGGCAGACTGCTGAGCCACTTCAACGTCACCGCATCGCACGGGATAACGGCGAATTTCGCCCCCATCTCGACGCCCATATTGCAGATAGTGAACCGGGCGTCCATGCTCAACGATCCGATCGCCTCACCCGTAAACTCCACCGATTGATAGGTCGCCCCGTCCGCTTTCAGGTCGCCGATGATGTGCAAGATCAGATCCTTCGAATAGACCCCTTTGCGCAGCCGGCCTTTCACGACGATCTTGATCGACTCGGGGACCTTAAACCAGTTCTTGCCGCTGGCTAAGCTGATCGCCAGGTCGGTAGAGCCGACACCCGTCGATAAAGCCCCCAGCGCCCCATACGTGCAGGTGTGCGAATCGGCTCCCAGGACCAGGTCGCCCGGCAAAACATGGCCCATCTCCGGGATGACTTGATGACACACCCCGCAACCGATATCGTAGAGCAACAACCCGGCTGCCCGGCTGAAGTCACGCAATTTCTTATGGACCGCCGAGACGCCCATGTTCGGGGACGGCGCGCTATGGTCGATGACGATAGCGAACTTCCTGCGGTCGAAGGCCTTCGGCACCCCTAAGGCCTTGAAGCGGTCGATGATGATCCCGCTCGTCCCGTCCTGGCCAAAACAGAAATCGATCCCGCAAACAGCGAAATCTCCGGCCTTCAAATCTTG
>JBFZAX010000210.1:0-8701 GCA_041308805.1 Candidatus Omnitrophota bacterium
CGATCTCAAGGAAAGAAGGCCGGACCTGCTGGCGCCCCAGGCGCCCGCGGCGGGCCGGCGTAAGATCAGGAGGAAAGAAAATGGATAAGATCAAACTAGTTGATGGGTTGCTGGTGCGGCAGGACCTGCCGCTGTTCCACGTCGGTGACACCCTGCGGGTGCTCATCAAGATCCCGGAAGGCGACAAGATAAGGATCCATCCTTTTGAGGGGACGGTGATCGAGCGCCGCGGCCAAAGGGTTTCGGCCACGTTCACGCTGCGCAAGGTCACTTACGGCGAAGGCGTCGAGAGGACTTTTCTCGTGAATTCGCCGATGATCGAACGCATCGAGGTCAAGAAAAAAGGCAGGGTCAAGCGGGCGCGGCTGTATTATCTGCGCAATAAGATCGGCAAGGCGACCAAGATCTCGCAGGATACGGTCGAAGAGACGCCCGTCGCGACAGCCGCCTGACCGGATCGTGCTGGCTTCCGAGCGCGCCCTCCGCAAAAAAGGATACAAGATCATCGTCGGCGTCGACGAGGCCGGCCGGGGGCCGTTGGCCGGCCCGCTGGTCGTAGCCGCGGTCTTCCTCAAGAGCTATTCCTTTAAGGCCCGCATCGACGATTCCAAAAAGCTGTCGCCGGCCCAGCGCCACCGGGCGTTTTTGGAGATCGTCGACCGGTCCGTTTTCGGGGTCGATGTGGTCAACGAGGGCGCCATCGACACGGTCCGCATGGCGCGCGCCGCGCAGCTGGCGGTGGCCCGGGCCGCCGAGCGCCTCCTGAGCCGGATCAGCCGTCCCCGGCCGACCCGGCGCAATACGATCTTTCTTTTGGACGGCGCCCTGCGGCTCGACCTGCCGTATCCCAGCCGGGTGATCATCGGCGGAGACGGCAAAAGCCTTTCGATCGCCTCGGCCTCGATCATCGCCAAGGTCGTGAGGGACCGGATCATGGACATCTATGACCGCGTCTATCCGCAGTACGGATTTCGCCGGCATAAAGGCTATGGGACGCGGGACCATCGCGAGCGTCTCGCCCGGTGGGGATTCTCGCCGCTGCACCGCCGGACGTTTTGCAGCCGTTTCCTTGTTTCATGATCGGCCGGCGGGAGGTCGGCTTTAACGGCGAGGAGGAAGCGTCCGCGTACCTGCGCGGCCAGGGGTATCAGGTCCTCGCCCGCAATGTCCGCCGGGGCCGCGGCGAGATCGACATCGTGGCCCGGGACAAAGGCGTCATCTGTTTTGTCGAGGTGCGCGCGCGCCGGGGCGAAAACAAACACGGCGAGTCGTTAGGTTCGGTCGATATTTTTAAGCAGCGCCAGCTCTCGAAGCTGGCGGTCCTTTTTCTCAAAGAGCAGCATTGGTGGGGGCAGCCGGCGCGCTTCGATGTCGTCTCGGTCTCGTGGGGCGACGGGGGCCCGTCGGTAGTTTTGATCAAGGACGCCTTTCCTGTCAGCGAGAGATTCCGTTAAGAGGCATGCCTCAGCGACTTAAAGACATCCGGCGCATCGCGCGCGATCTGGGGATCCGGCCGTCCGAGCTCGCCTTGAACGGCCCCCATAAAGCGAAGGTCGCGCTCTCGGTCCTCGAGCGCTTGTCCGCGCGCCGGCCCTCCAAATATATCCTGGTCAGCGCGATCACGCCGACCCCGCTGGGGGAAGGCAAGACCGTCACCACGATCGCCCTGTCGATGGCCCTGAACCGGCTGAGGCGCCGCGCGGCGTGCACGCTGCGTCAGTCGTCCATGGGCCCGCTCTTCGGCGCCAAGGGTGTCGCCAACGGCGGCGGCGCGTCGCAGCTGTTGCCGGCGGACGAGATCAACCTCCATTTTACCGGCGACACGCACGCGGTCTCGGCGGCCAACAATCTTCTCGTCGCTTTCCTCGAGAACTCGGTCTTCCACGGCAATCCGCTCGGCGTCGATCCCGCGTCGATGACGGTCCGCCGCTGCCTCGACGCCAGCGACCGGTCGTTGCGCCATATCCGGTACGCGCTCAAGTCCGAGTCCGGAGCGCCTGTCCAGGAAGTTCATACCGGCTTTGAGATCGCCGCCGCCTCGGAGGTCATGTCGGTCCTCGCGTTGAGCCGGGATTTCGGGGATCTGCGCCGCCGGCTCGGCCGCGTGACCGTGGGCCGCAGCGCCTCGGGTGACCTCGTCTCGGCATCGGCGCTTAAGGCGGACGGGATGATGGCCGCGGTCCTCAAGGACGCGGCGAGGCCCAACCTTGTGCAGACGAGCGAAGGGACCCCTTGTTTTATCCACGCCGGTCCTTTCGCCAACGTTTCGATCGGCACCAGCTCGGTCATCGCGGACCGCATCGCCCTGGGGCTGTGCGACTTCGTCGTGACCGAGAGCGGGTTCGGCGCCGATTGCGGGGCCGAGAAATTTTTTGACATTAAGTGCCGTACCGCCGGCTTGCGCCCCGCGGCCTGCGTCCTGGTGTGTTCGGCGCGGGGGCTCAAGGCCCAGAGCTCGCGCTGTCATCTGACGCCGGGACGGAAGATCGACCCATGCATCTTTAAGGCGGACCTTCAGGCGCTGGAAGAGGGCAGCGTTAACCTTAAAAAACAGATCGCCAACGTGCGGCTGTTCGGCGTGCCGGTGATCGTGTGCGTGAATGTCTTTCCGACGGATACGCAGGAGGAGATCGATTGGATCCGGCACAAGGCTTTGGAGTTTGGCGCGGTCGACAGCCATCCGAGCACGGCGTGGCGGGACGGCTCCACCGGGATCATGGGGTTGGCTAAGAGCGTCGTGAAGACCGCGCAGGGCGACGAAGCGGACTTCAAGCCTTTGTACGCGGACGAGGCGCCCCTGCGCGAAAAGATCCGGACGGTCGCGACCCGCATCTACGGCGCCGCCGATGTCCATTTTGAGCCGGCCGCGCAGGAGATGCTTTCATTCTGCGAGGCCAAAGGATTCGGCCGCCTGCCGGTGTGCATCGCCAAGACCCAATTTTCCATTTCCCATGACGAGGCCCTGCGCGGCGCACCCGAGGGATATGTTTTTCCCGTCAAGGAGGCACGGCTGTGCTCCGGGGCGGGATTTGTGCTGGCTTTTGCCTCGACGATGCAGACGATGCCCGGCCTGCCCGTCGAACCGCGGGGGACGAAGATCGAGGTGGATGAGGCCGGCCACGTGACGGGGTTGCTTTAGGCTCCGGGGGAGGAGACCGTGCTCTACAGAAAAGGATCGATCGAGCGATATCTGGCGGACCTGGGCGGCCCTGCGCCTGCGCCGGGCGGCGGATCCGCGGCAGCCCTTGCGGCGGCGACAGCCGCGAGCCTGCTGGCGATGGCGTGCCGGTTTACGATCGGCAGGGACAAATATAAAACGTTCGGGCCGCGGGCCAGAAAGATCCTCGCGCAGAGCCTCCGGCGCCAGAAAAGGCTGAGCGTTCTGCTCGACGCCGATGCGCAGGCTTACGGCCGCAAAGATTGGGAGGCGGCTTTGCGCGTCCCGGCTCAGGTCTGTCTGGAGGCGGCCGGTATTCTTGAGGACGCCTGTTTACTGATGGAAAAGGGCAATAGGAACCTGGTCTCGGATGTGATGCTGGCGGCGCTCCTGGCCCGCGTGAGCTTTGAGAGCGCTCTTTTCTATGTTATGATCAACGCGAAGTCACTGAAAAAGCTTTCCGCCGGCCAGGCCGCGCTCGTACGGCGCGCGCGCGCCGCCCGCGGCCCCGTAAAGAGGTTGGCCGAAAAAGTCGAGGTGCGTCTTGGCGATTTTGCTCGAAGGTAAGCTGCTCGCTCAGCAGATCCAGGAGATCCTGAAGAAAGAGATCGCGGACTGTCGCGGCCAAGGCGTGCCGGCGCCGGTCTTGGCCAGCGTGTGCGTCGGCGAGAACGCCGCCGCCGGGGTCTACATGAAGTCGCAGGCGCGGCTCGCCGAGGAGCTGGGCGTGGTCTATCGGGCGGTGGTCCTGGGCCGGGACACCGGGGCCTCGAGGATCGCCGGGGAGATCGAGCGGCTCAACGCCGATCCGACGGTCACCGCCGTCATCGTCCAGACGCCGGTGCCGCCGCAGATCAGGGTCAACGACATCCTGTCTTCGATCGCGCCCCACAAAGACGCCGAAGGGATGCATCCGCACAACCTCGGCCGCCTGCTGCTGGGGCAGCATACCGTCGCCCCGTGCACGGCCCAGGCCTGTTTCGAATTGCTGCGGGCGCATCGGATATCGCTCTACGGCAAGGAAGCCGTCATCGTCGGCCACTCCGACATCGTGGGCAAGCCGCTGAGCCTCATGTTCCTGAAAGAATTCGCCACAACGACGGTCTGTCATATCGCCACATCCGAAGCGGGGACGCTCAAGGAGCACATCGGCCGCGCGCAGGTTTTGGTTGTCGCCGTCGGCAAGCCCCAGTTCATCAAGGGGGATTGGATCCGGGAGGGAGCTTTCGTCATCGACGTCGGTATCAACCGGGTGGGCGACCGCCTGGTCGGCGACGTCGACTTCGACGAGGCGCAGAAGCGGGCCTCCCATATCACGCCGGTGCCGGGAGGCGTCGGGCCGTTGACCGTGACGATGCTGATGCGCAATTGCGTCGCGCTGTATAAGGAAGGCTTAGAAATCAAGAGGGATTGAGGCTATGAAGTCTCAAAGTCCCAAGGTCTCAGCGTGGTCGATAGTCCATAGTCTATGGTCTATGGTCAAAACCAAAAACACTAAATAGAACTTATATCCTAATTCTTCGGCCCTTGGCCCTAGACAATCGACCATAGACCATTGACTATAGACCAATTATTCATTTGATCGATAGATGACCTTCAAAGAAAAACTCCGAACCGACAAATTCATCGTCACTTCAGAGATCGGCCCGCCGAAAGGGATCTCGCTCGACGCCATCCTCGCCGCCATCGCGCCGCTCAAAGGCAAGGTCGACGCCATCAATGTCACCGACCTGCAGAGCTCGGTCATGCGCATGAGCTCGCTCGGGGCTTGCCTGATCCTTAAGGATAACGGGTTCGAGTCCATCTGGCAGCTGACGTGCCGCGATCGCAACCGGCTCGCCCTGCAATCCGACCTGCTGACGGCGGCGGCGCTGGGCATTGAAAATGTCCTGGCGTTGACCGGCGACCACCCGGTCTTGGGCGACCATCCGCAGGCCAAGCCCGTCTTCGATATCGACGCCGTCCAGCTCCTGGAGGTCATCCGGTCCCTGGAGGCGGGTCAGGATATGGGCGGCCATAAGCTCGTCGGCGCGGCGCCGAAGTTCTGCGCCGGGGCGGCCGTCAATCCGGTGGCCGATCCCCTGGAGCCGGAGCTGATCAAAATGGAAAAGAAAGTAGCGGCCGGCGCTGAGTTCTTCCAGACGCAGGCGGTTTATGATATCAGGATCTTTGAAGAGTTCATGGCGGCAGCGCGGCCGTTCGGCGTCAAGGTCTTCGCCGGCATCGTGCTGCTTAAGTCCGAGCGCATGGGCCGCTATATGAACGAGCATGTTCCGGGCGTCGTGGTGCCCGAGTCCGTGATCGGGGAGATCGCGCAGGCGCCGGACAAAAAAGAGAAGTGCGTGGAGATCGCCGCGCGGGTCATCCGGGCGGTGCGGCCTCTGTGCGACGGGGTGCACCTGATGCCTTTGGGCTGGGATGCCCTGGTGCCGCGGATCTTGCAGGAGTCGGGGCTTGTATGATTCGCACATTGTCGGTCGATAGTCTATGGTCAATAGTCAAAGCCGAAAAGCCTCATCGTTCTGTATCGGCCTTTATCCATTGACAATCGACCATCGACCATTGACTATCGACTTATTTCTCGTCAGGAGAGTTCCATGAGGCATATCGTCATCATCGGCAACTCCGCCGCCGGTATCGCCGCGGCCGAAGCGCTGCGCGAACGGGACAAAGAAGCCCGCGTGACCATCGTCAGCGACGAGTCTTATGCTTCGGCGTATGAGCGTTTCCGCCTGCTCGGGTTCCTGGAGGGCAAGGTCAAAGAGCGCGACCTGCATTACCGCTCAGGAGATTTTTATAAGAACAACAGGATCGACCTTTTGACGTCGCGCGAGGTGGTGGAGCTGAACCTGAACAAGAAGAAAGCCGTTTTCAAGGACCGCGAGTTCATCGAGTTCGACGAGCTGGTGATCGCCACCGGCCGCAAGGTCGCGCTGCCGGCGGTCAAGGGGACCCAGAAAGAAGGGGTCGTGGCCGTCAACGGCCTCAAGGATATTAAGTTCATCCTGGAGAACTTGCCCATCGCGCACACGGTCATTCTTATCGGTAGCGACCCGGTGTGTCTGGAGATCGTCCGGATGCTCTGGGCCAGGAAGGTGGACCTGCGGGTCTTCGGGGACATCCCGGAGCCGCCGGCCGGCGTCGAGGTCATCCGTGACCACGTCATCACGGAGATCATCGGGGAGAGCGAAGCGCGGGCGGTGAGGCTTTCGAACCAAAAGGTCATCGGCGCGTCGCTGGTGATCGTGACCGCTCCCCGCGTGCCCCAGGTTAAATTCCTCGAGGGCACCGAGGTCCAGGTCGAGGATGGCATCCTCGTCGACGCGCAGGGCCGCACGAACGTCCCGTCCGTTTTCGCGGCGGGCGATGTCTGCCGGATCCCTGGGCAGGAGAAGATGTCCGGCTGGGAGAGCGCCAGGGAGGAAGGAAGGGCCGTGGGATGTCAGATCTAGCCAAGACCGTCAACCAGACCGCCCAAACGCTGATCGGGCTCGCCGATGCCGCGCTCGAGGCCGCCATCAAGAAAAAAGGCCCTGACGCGGCCGTCGGCTTCGACGGCACCGCTTTTTACCTTCCGCTTGCTTTTGCGCTCGCCGGCTATGAGATCAAGACGCTCAAGGAAGCCAGGCCGGTTATCGCGCTCGCGCGCAGCCTCGCCGAGGGCAAGTCCGGTCCGTCCGGCCTCTCGGTTCCGTATGTCGACGGCCTGTTGAGCCGCGGCCTGGCGGTCCTCTTCGTCGAGGAACTGCTGGCGGCGCTGACCGTCGCGCCGCAGGAGGGGTATCTGGGCTTTGTCCCGGACACGGTCCTTCGGTCGCTGGGGGTCCAGCTCGTGGACGGCCGCATCGCCGGCATCGCCGTCATCATCGGCAAGGCCCCGGATGCAGCCACCGCCGTCAAGCTCTTGCGCGGCTTCCAGGAGAAGAACATCGTTTCGCTGCTCGTCGGCAACCAGGGGTCGGTCAATCTCAGGGACCAGCTGGTGGAGGCGGGCGTCGAGCTGGGGCTGGATAATTACGTCGTCCCCCTGGGCAGCGGCGAACTCTCGTCGGTCTTCGCCGTCAATTTTGCCATCCGCGCCGCGCTCTCGTTCGGCGGCTGTAAAGGAGGGCAGTGGAAAGAGGTCTTTAAATATACCCAGGAGCGCGTGCCGGCCTTCGTCGTCGTGCTGGGCAAGCTCGACGAGGTCATCGCGACGACCGGCTTAGGGGTGCTGAACCTCGGGTTTCCGATCATCACCGACTGCGACGCCCCTCAGGTCGGCAAGATCGAGACGACCAAATATGAAGCGATCGTCACCGAAAAAGACTATGACAAGATCGTCTCGCGCTGCGTCGAGACGCGCGGCATCAAGATCGCCGTCGCCCACGTGCCGGTCCCGGTCCTCTTCGGGCCCGCTTTTGAAGGCGAGCGCGTGCGTAAGGAGAACCTCAAGGTCGAGTTCGGGGGAAAATACTCCGTCGCTTTCGAATACCTGCGTTCCCGGCCGATGGAGGAGGTCAAGGACGGCCAGGTCCTGATTAAAGGGCCCGACATCGACGCCGGCGACGCGAAAGTCCTGCCGCTGGGCATCCTCGTCGAAGTGGCCGCGCGCCACTTCAACAAAGATTTCGAGCCGATCCTCGAGCGGCAGGTCCACCGCTATATCAACGAGGCCCAGGGCGTGATGCATATGGGCCAGCGAGAGATGGTGTGGATCCGGATCAGCCGGGAGGCTTATGAAAAAGGCCTGCGGCTCAAGCATTTCGGCGTCATCCTGCACGCGATGCTCCACCGGGACTTCGGGGCCATCGTCGACAAGGTCCAGGTGACGCTGTTCACCGAAGAACGGGACGTGCGGGCCCATCTGAAAGAGGCCCTTGTTTCTTTTGAGGCGCGCGACGAGAGGCTCAAGGACCTGACGGACGAACACGTCGACACTTTTTACGGCTGCGCGCTCTGCCAGTCTTTCGCGCCCAACCATATCTGCATCATCACGCCCGAGCGGCTGGGGCTGTGCGGGGCCTATTCATGGCTCGACGCCAAGGCCGCGCACGAGATCCAGCCCGCCGGCGGCAACCAGCCCGTGCGCAAAGGGCCGGCGACAGACGAGCGGCTCGGCCAATGGAAGAGCGTCAACGATTTCGTTTCGGAGAAGTCCAACAAGTCGATCGGCGAAGTGAGCATGTATTCCATCCTCGTCTCGCCGCAGTCGAGTTGTGGCTGTTTTGAGTGCATCGTGGCCATCGTCCCGGAGGCGAACGGGGTCATGGTCGTCAACCGCGACTTCGCGGGGATGACGCCGCTGGGGATGAATTTTACACAGCTCGCCGGCTCGGTCGGCGGCGGGGTGCAGACGCCCGGTTTCATCGGCGTCGGCAAGCTCTACGTCACGAGCAAGAAGTTCGTCGCGGCCGAAGGAGGGCTGGCGCGCGTGGTGTGGATGCCGAAGGATTTGAAAGAGGCGCTGCGCAGCCGGCTCGAGGAGCGCTGCGCGGCCCTGGGCCTGGAGGGCTTTATCGACAAGATCGCCGATGAGACGACCGCCCAGAACATCGAGGATCT
>JBFZAX010000211.1:0-13794 GCA_041308805.1 Candidatus Omnitrophota bacterium
CTCTCCGACGTACAGCCGGAAAGCCCCCGGCCCGCCTTTGATGAAGAAACAGAGCGCGACGATGATGATCCCCTGGCCCCCGAGGAACATCAGCAGATGGCGCCAGAGATTCGCGGCGTGCGACAGGTGGTCTAGGTCCTGCGCCAGGGTCAGGCCCGTCGTGGCCAGGCCTGACATCGTCTCGAAGCACGCGTCCAAAAAAGAAGCCCAGTGGCCGCTCAGGTACAGCGGAACCGCGCCCAGGACCATGCAGACGAGCCACGTCAGGGAGACGACGAGGAGGCCGTGTTTCCAGTGCATGTCGAAGGCCGCCGGGGAGCCCGCCCACGCGAGGAGCGCGAACCCGGCGCCCATGCATCCCAGCGCGCCGATGGAAAAATCGACGAACGGGACGACCTCCCGGAAGAGGACCGCGACGACGATCGGCAAGACCATCGACCCGCCGAAGATCAGGATGAGCTTGCCCAGGAAATGGGCGATGATGCGCAGGTCTATGAGCTGCGGCCGCAGGATCATGGGTACAGAAGAAGGGCGAGATAGCAGAGGACGCCGGCCCACGCCATCAGGACCAAAGCGAACAAGGTTTCCGCGCCGATGCCCAGCGCCATATCCTGGAGGCTGCGCAGCCGGCTCATCTCAAGTCTCCCAGCAGGGACCGCAGCAGCTGCTGCTCGTTCTCGATCAGGGTCAAGGCGACGATGTCGTCGCCCGGCTCCAGCGTGGTGTTGCCCTTGGGAACGATGACCTCGTCTTTGCGGATGATCGTGACGAGCACGGAGTCGGGGGGAAGAACGAGTTCGTTGAGGCTCTTGTGGATGACGGGGGAATCCTTCGTCAGGTCGACGCGCACGATCGCCAGCTTTCCGCGCTTGAAGCTCATGAGGTTGACGAAGTCGGAGAACGAGACCTCTTCCTCGATGATCTTGGCGATGATCCGCGTCGCGTCGATCGGCACGTCGATGCCGAGCTCGCTGAACGTGTGCTCGTTTTTCGGGTCATTGACGCGCGCGACCGTCCGCCGGATCTCGAACATCTCTTTGGCCAGCTGGCAGATGACGAGATTGTCCTCGTCGTCGCCGGTCACCGCGGCCAGGACGTCCGCGCGCTCGATATGCGCCTCCCTCAGGTAGCGCGGGTCGCAGGCGTCCCCCAGGATGACGACGAGGTCCAGCTCTTCGACCAACCGGTGACACGTCTCCCGGTCCTTGTCGATGACGATGACGGTGTGCTTGTCTTCCAGGAGCCGCTGGGCCAGGAAGTGCCCGACCTTCCCCGCCCCGGCGATCACGATATACATAGGCGTGCCCTCGCTTCAGGGGACTCTGAACAGTTTTTCGACTTTTTTGATGGTCGGCGTCTTCACGATGCCGTAGACTTTATCCCCCAGCTCCAGCTTCGTGTCGGCGACGGGGATCACGGTGTCGCGGTTGAGATTGCCTTTTTTCTTCACGAGCGATATGATCATGAACTCGTGGTCGAGGTTGACCTCCGCGACGGTCTTGCCCGCGACCGCTTCCGTCACATCCAGGCCGATGACGCCTAAGCCGGACTGCCTGATGACGAAGCTGCTCAGGTGCGGATCGATCAGCTTGTCGCGGATCATCGATGCGAACAGGACGGTGCCGCTTAAGATCTCCAGCCCCAGCGTCTCGTAGATGTGGGCCCGCGCGGAATCGTAGACGCGCGCGATGACCCGCGGGACTTTGAAGATCTTTTTGGCGACCTGCGAGGCCATGATGTTGGTGTTATCGCCGTTGGTCAGGCTGCAGAAAGCGTCCGCCTTCTCGATGCCCGCCTGGCGCAGGACATCCAGCTCGAAGCCGTTGCCGACGAGCGTCAGGCCGTTGAAATTATCCCCCAACCTCTTGAAGGCCTCGGGGTTCTTGTCGATGACGACGACGTTATGGCCTTCCTGCGACAGGAGGGTCGACACCTGCGTCCCGACGCGGCCGCAACCCACGATAATGACATACATACATCCCCCGACGGATTTGGGCGACGCTTATCCTTTGGCGACTTCGGCGATCTTGCGGAACGCCGCGTTATCGTTCACCGCCAGGTCCGCCAGGACCTTGCGGTCCAGGCTCACCTTGGCCTTCTTCAATCCGGAGATGAGCCGGGAGTAGCTCATGTCGATCTCCCGGCAGGCGGCGTTGATGCGGGTGATCCAGAGGCTGCGGAACTCCCTCTTCTTCACCCGCCGGTCCCGCGTCGCGTAGCGCAACGCGCGGGCGACCGTCTCTTTGGCCAGGCGGTAGCGCCGCGAACGATCCCCCCAATATCCCTTGGCGGCCTTCAAGACCCTTTTCTTGCGCCGCCGGGTCGATACACTGTGTTTGACTCTAGCCATAAGGCAACATCCTCCTCATCTTCTGCGCATCCGGCTTGCTGGCAAAGGCCGCCCTCCTCAGCTGCCTTTTCCGTTTGCGCGTCTTGTGCGTCAAGAGATGGCCTCTGTTGGCCCGACTCCTCTTGAACTTCCCTGTCCCTGTCCTCTTGACCCTCTTGGCGAGGGATTTGTTCGTTTTCAGCTTAGCCATAGCCTCTCCTCCAACATTTCTGCCGTCGTCGCCGTCGTTCGGCGCGCGGCACGCCCATGGGGGCAAAAACCTCCGCTTCCCGGTTGCCGAAAATCCTCCGGACGAAGCGTCATCGATGAATCTCTTCGGAGACCTCTTATTTCGGCGCCAGCACCATCGTGATGAAGCGACCTTCGAGCGACGGCCCGTGCTCGATGACGCCCATCTCGCTCGCGTCGGTCTTGAAGCGGTCGATCACCCGGCGTCCGATCTCCCGGTGCGCCATCTCGCGGCCCCGGAACATCAGCGTGACCTTCACCTTGTCGCCGTTCTTGAGGAACTCCAGCAAGTGGCGCAGCTTGATGCCGTAGTCGTGCTCCTCGATGTTCGGCTTGACCCTGATCTCCTTGAGATGAAATTGCTTCTGGTGCTTCTTGGCTTCGCGCTCCCTTTTTTCCTGCTCGTATTTATACTTGCTGTAATCCATGATGCGGCACACCGGCGGCTTGACCTGGGGCGCGACCTCAACCAGGTCCAGTTCATTCTTGCTCGCCATGTCCAGCGCGGTGCGCACCGACACGATGCCGAGCTGTTCGCCGTTGGGCCCGATCACCCGGACCTCAGGAACGCGGATCCTATCGTTGATCCTGATGAACTTTTTAATACTGTCACCTCCTCGGTTCGCCTGCGGGCAAGCCCGGCAGGCCTTGTCGTTATGGAGCCCCTCAACCTAAAGACTGGGGCTTTCTCCCGAGCAGAAAGCCGTGTGCCTTCTGCGGGGGATTAAAGTTTTTTGCCGATCTCTTCGGCGACCTTCGCGCAGAAATCTTCCAGCCCCATCGCCCCCAGGTCCCCCTGGGACTTGCTGCGGACCGAAACCGAGCCCGCCTCCTGCTCGCGGCCGCCGCAGACCAGGACATAAGGCACTTTACTGACCTCGGCGTTACGGATCTTCTTGTTGAGCGTCTCAGACGTTGTGTCCAGCGAGGCGCGCACGTCGGCCTCCTGGAGCCGCTGCGCGACGCGGCGCGCGTACGGCTCGAGGTCCGCCTTGATCGGGACCACCCGCACCTGCTCCGGCGCCAGCCACAGCGGGAAGTTGCCCGCGTAGTGTTCGATGAGCGTCCCGATGAACCGCTCGAGGCTGCCGAAGATGACGCGGTGCAGCATCACCGGCCTGCTGTATTTCCCGTCGGTAGCCACATAGCTCAGGTCGAACTTCTCCGGCAGGGCAAAGTCGCACTGGATCGTGGCGCACTGCCAGTGCCGGCCGATGGCGTCGCGCAGCTTGATGTCGATCTTCGGGCCGTAAAAAGCCCCGTCGCCCTCATTGACGTCATACGCCAGCCCCTTGGCGTCGAGCGAAGAGCGCAGCGCGGCGGTCGCCCGCCTCCAATCCTCGTCGCTGCCGATCGAATCCTTGGGGCGCGTGCTGATCTCGATCTTCAGGTCCCTGAACCCGAAGAGCTTCATCGCGTCGAAGACAAAATCGATGACCCCGGCGATCTCGCTTTCGACCTGGTCGGGGGTGCAAAAGATATGCGCGTCATCCTGGGTGAAGCTGCGCACGCGCAGCAATCCGTGCAGGACGCCGCTCTTCTCATGGCGGTACACGGTCCCGAGCTCAAAGAACCTCAACGGCAGATCACGGTAGCTGCGCGTCTTCGACTTATAGATCAGGATGTGCCCCGGACAGTTCATGGGCTTGACGGCGTAGGGCTGGTCGTCAACCTCCAGCATGAACATGTTCTGCCGGTAATACTCGGTATGGCCCGAGGTCTTCCAAAGCTCTCCCCGCATCAAGTGCGGCGTGATGACGAGCTGATACCCGCGGCGCAGGTGCTCCCGCTTCTCGTAGGTTTCCAGGATATCCCGCAGGATCGCTCCCTTGGGATGATAGAAGACCAGGCCCGCGCCCGCCTCGTCGTGATAGATGTCAAAGAGTTCCAGTTCCTTGCCCAGGCGCCGGTGGTCGCGCTTCTTGGCCTCCTCCAGGAAAGCAAGGTATTGCTTTAATTCTTCGTCGCTGGCGAAGGCGGTGCCATAAACGCGCTGCAGCATCGGGTTGGTCTCGATCCCGTGCCAATAGGCGCCCGCGAGGGAAAGCAATTTGAAGGCCTTCACCGCGCCCGTCGAGGGGACATGAGGCCCCCGGCACAGGTCGACAAACGCGTCCCCTGTCTTATAGATCGAGACCTTCTCGTCGGGGATCGCCTGGATCAGCTCGACCTTGTACGTCTCCCCCAGCCGCGAAAAAAAATCGAGGGCCTCCTTCTTGGAAAGCTCCTCCCGGCTCAAGGGCAGGTCGCTGGCGACGATCTCGCGCATCCGCGCTTCGATCTTCTCGAGGTCTTCGGGCGCGAAAGGGTCCTTCTTGTCAAAGTCGTAATAAAACCCGTCCTCGATCGACGGGCCTATCGCCAGCTTCGTTTCCGGCCACAGGTCTTTGACCGCCTGGGCCATCACGTGCGAGGCGCTATGTCTGAGGGTATCCAGATTCATCTAGTTTATATACAATGGAAAAGTCGCAAGGTCCCAACGTCTCAAGGCCTCAGGTGGTCGTCATCAACCAGCCGGAGGAATTTCGGTCAGTCCCCCGCCTCTGTTGCATTTTACATCGAGGAAGGAGTCTGGGGACATTTTTTTCTCGCTTCCACGTGAAGCGAGAAAAAAATGGGCGCGACAGGACTTGAACCTGTGACCCCTTCCATGTCAAGGAAGTACTCTAACCAACTGATCTACGCGCCCGCGATCTTCCGTCTTTCTCAAGGAACAGCCCGCTCTTCTAAACCTGGGCAAGGAGGGAGTCGAACCCTCACAACCTTGCGGTCAACGGATTTTAAGTCCGTCGTGTATGCCATTCCACCACTTGCCCGGCCAACATCTCTGTCTTTCGCTCGTTTGCGGCAGTGGGCCCGCTATAACGGCGGGGACATATATCCTAACCAATCATCAATGGAGCGGTTAAGCTCCTCCTGAAAACCTGGATGTTTTATGTCAGAGGCGTGGGCCGGGATCGAACCGGCGAATAGCGGTTTTGCAGACCGCTGCCTTACCACTTGGCTACCACGCCAAGGATCTGAAACTAAAACTCTCAGCCAAGTGAAAAAGGGCAGCTCCGCTGCCTTATCCCGCACCCAGCCCTGCCTTTGGCGAGGCGGGCGGGACGCCGCCCCTCCGGCTTCGCCTTCGGGGCTTTGCCACTTGGCTACCGCGCCAAGGATTTAAAACTGCTATATCAGATCCAGCGTCGCCCGCACCACATCGGCGACATCGCTCATGCGGCCTATCCCCGTCTTGCCGCACGCGAGACGTCCCTTCTGGGGACCGATAAATTTATAGCCGATCTTCTTAAGGGTTTGGATATTCGCCTGGACGATCGGGTGTTTGTACATGCCGTCGTTCATCGCAGGCGCCAAGAGCACCGGCGCCCGCGTCGCCACCACGGTGCAGGTCAAAAGATCATCGCAGAGGCCGGCCGCGAGCTTCCCGATGATGTGGGCGGTGGCAGGAGCGATCAAAACTGCCTGAGCTTTATCAGCCAGCGAAACATGCTCGATGTCCCAATCTTCGGGCGCTTCGAACATCTGGCGATAAACCTTTTGGCGCGAAAGAGCTTGCATCGTGAGCGGCGTGATGAATTCCTCGGCCTCCCGCGTCATGACAACACTGACCTCGCAGCCTTTCTGCGTCAGCTGGCTGGCGATGTCCGCAGCCTTGAACGCTGCGATGCTTCCCGTGACCCCCAGGACGACCTTCTTGCCCACTCGCCCTCTCCTACGCTTTCTCTTCCGACGGTTTGATGAATACCTTGCCTTCGGCGATCTCTTTCATGGCCAGCGTCGTGATCTTGATATCCTGCGGCGCTTCGGTGAGCCGGGCGCCGCCTTCAGCCAGCTCCAATGCCCGACGCGACACCAGCATCACTAATTTATACATGCTGCCGTGCGCTTTATCGATGAGCTTTTCTAAGGGAACGTAAGACATAAGGACTTTCGCACCTCCTGGCTGACAAAACCGCTTTCAATTGACCCAACGCCTCGCTGAATTTATCGTTGACGATGATGTAATCATACGCCCGCATCGCGGCGAGCTCTATTTTAACACGCTCGAGTCTCCTGGCGATATCTTTTTTGCTCTCGGTGGAGCGCTTTTTGAGCCTCTGCGAGAGGGCATCGAGGTCAGGCGGCAGGATGAAGACCGAGGTCGATCCTTTAGGAAAAACCCTGCGGATGGAGCGCGCCCCTTTGACATCCACGCAGCACAAGAGCTCTCTTCCCTGCCGGCTTGCCTGGGTCGCCGCGGCCCGGGGGGTCCCGTAGTGGTGGCCGAAGATCTCTTCGTGCTCCAGGAAAGCGCCTTTTCGCGCCAGTTTCAAAAAGGCCTGCTTCGGGATCGAATGGTAGTCTTTCCCGTCCCTCTCGCCGGTCCTCAACGGCCGGGTCGTATAAGACACCGACCGCTGGAGCCTGCAGCCCCACACCGGGTCGGCCAGCAGCGCCTCGCACAAAGAGGTCTTGCCCGACCCCGACGGGCCTGAAACGATCCACACCCAGGGGGCGGCTGCGCTCTTACTCGACATTCTGGACCTGCTCGCGGATCTTCTCGATCTGGTCCTTGATCATCACGACCTGGAACGCCACGTTCTTTTCCTGGACCTTGGCGCCCAGAGTGTTGACCTCCCGCTGCAGCTCCTGTCCGATGAAATCAAGGACCTTGCCTTTGGGTTCGGCGCTCGTCATCTGCTTGAGAAAACTCTTCAGGTGAAAATCGATGCGGGTCATCTCCTCTCCCACGTCGGTGCTGCGCAGGAAGCTCTCCAACTCCTCGAGGGTCAGGGTCTTTTTCTTCTCCTCGATGACGGCTCCCTGGACCTTGCGGACCGTCGCCATGTGCGCCGCGATGCGCGCCACGCGCTTGCGGAGGTCCGCCGCCAATGCCGCGCCCTCTCGCCGACGCAGCCCCAGCATCTTGCGCAGCGCCTCGCGCAGGGCCTTCTGAACCAGCGTCGCGCGCTCGCTGCCCTTGAGCTCTTTCTTCTGCGTGCGCCAGACACCCGGCAGCGTCATCAAGTCCCCTATCTCGACGGAGCGGGAGATCTTGAGCGCCCCCCGGACCTCTTCGAGCGCCTTGAAATAACTGCGCAGCAGCGCCTGGTTCAGGACGATCACGTCCTGCGACTCGTTCACATGGCTGACGGAGACGCTGATGCGACCCCGCTGGACCTTTTTCCCGATCATCGATCGCACCACCGCCTCCAGATAATCAAACCCCGGGGGCAAATGGAAAGCGGTCTCGAAGTAGCGGTGATTAACGGACTTCAGCGTCACGACAAAGCGCTCCCCGTTCTTCTGCGCCTGGGCCTGCCCGAAACCGGTCATGCTGTTGATCATAGCCACGCCTTCTTCTCTTTGGTCTCCACCGTCGGCGTCGTCGGATACAGGTCGACGATGATCTCCTCGGGCTCGAACCAGAGCTTGATCTCGCGATCGGCATCGCCCGAGTTCGCCGAGACATGGATGACGTTTTCATATACGCCGCGGGTGGTGATGCGCCCGAAGGAGCCCCTGATGGAGACCGAATCGGCCTCTTCGGGGTTCGTCGCTCCGGCGAGCGACCGGCACTTGGTGATCGCCTCAGGGCCCCAGTAGACGAGCGCCATGACCTTGCGCCGATCATGGAACTCGCCCATCAGATACTTCAGCACGTCATCGAAGAACGGCTTATCCTGCAAATGCTGGTAATGGCACGCCGCCAGCTCGCGGGAGACGCGCACCATTTTAGCGGCGACGATCTCTAGCTTTGTCTCCGACAGACGCGTCAAGATATTGCCGGTCAAAGACCTCTTGAGCCCGTCGGGTTTGATCAGGATCAGGGTCGCCTGGTTCTCCATCGCAGTCCTCCGTCATCACGCCCGTTTGAGCAATTTAATGAGACGCTCTCTGTCTTCCGCCGAGAAATATTCGATCTGGATGCGGCCGCGCTTCTTGAACGCGAAGATGCGCACCTTCGTCCCCAGGACCTTTTGAAGCTGGGCCTCAAGGTCCGCGACATAGGGGTCTTTCTCATTCGCCAGCCTTCTGCGCTGGGACGAAGACAGCCTTTTCGTAGTAATGAAATTCTCTAACTCTCTTACTGACAATGACTTAGATAAAACAAGCTGCGTGAGCTTGACCTGCTGGGCAACGCTATCGATGCTCAAGAGCGCCTTGCCGTGCCCCAAAGACAGATGGCCTTCGCTGATGGCTTTCTGGATCTCCGACGGCAGCGACAAAAGCCTCAGGGTGTTGGCCACCGTCGAGCGGTCCTTGCTGACCGCCCGGGCCACATGCTCCTGGGTGTAAGAAAATTCCCGGCACAGCCGGTCAAAAGCCCGCGCCTCTTCAATGGGGTTCAGCTCCTGGCGCTGGACGTTCTCGACGATCGACAGGACAAGGGCCTCGGTGTCGTCGACGTCGCGGATGACGACCGGCACCTTGTCGAGCCTCAGCGCCCGAGCCGCCCGGAACCGGCGCTCCCCGGCGATGATCTCAAACCGCTCCCCCGCCACCGGCCTCACGAGGATCGGCGCCAAAACCCCTTTCTCCTTGACGGAAGCGATCAGCTCTCCCATCCGCGTCTCATCAAAATCAGCCCGCGGCTGGAGCCTGTTGGGGACGATGTGGGAAACAGGGACATACGTCACTTCTTTTCCCGTCGAAGAATGAGGCTCCAGCGGGATCTCTTTCTTGAGCACCTCTTCTAATTGCCGGCCGGACGAAATAAGGGCCGACAGCCCGCGCCCCAAAGCCTTCTTTTCCATTTTTTTCTCCCCGGTTCGACGATCACCCCTGCGGCGTCGACTCGCTCTCTTCTGAAACCGCCTCAACCGCGGCGTCTTCTGTAGAAACAGGCTGACCCAGCAGCTCCTTTGCCAAAGCGCCGTAGCGCTGCGCCCCGATAGAGCCTTTGTCATACTGGAAGATCGATTTGCCGAATCCCGGCGCCTCGGACAATCGGATACTTCGAGGGATGATCGTATCAAAGACCTTGTCTTTAAAAAAATTCTTGGTCTCTGCGATGACCTCGGAAGTCAGATTCGTCCGGAAATCCGCCATGGTCAAAAGCACTCCCTCGACTTTCAATTCAGGGTTGAGATTGTCCCGGATCAGATTGATCGTCTTTGTCAATTGGCCAAGTCCTTCAAGGGCATAGTACTCACATTGAACTGGGATTAATACGGAACTTGCTGAAACTAAAGCATTTAGAGTAATTAATCCGAGTGAAGGCGGGCAATCAATGATCACATAATCAAAATCTTCGCCGATTTTTTGGATCGCTGATTTCAGCTTTCTTTCTCTTTCCGGGTCTTCTATCAGCTCTATCTCAACGCCGATGAGATCGATATTAGAAGGAATGACATGTAAGTTTTCTATAGATGTTTTCTGAATAACAGCCGAAGCATCCGTTTCGCCCAGGATGACATGATAGAGAGACTTATCCAAGGAATTCTTGTCGATGCCCAGACCGCTTGTGGAATTTCCTTGAGGATCTGCATCGATCAATAAAACCTTTTTGCCTTCCACGGCTAGATAAACGGATAGATTAATAGAAGTCGTCGTCTTTCCTGTCCCGCCCTTTTGGTTGCAGATTGCGATTATTCGAGCCATTTTGATATGCTCCAATTGTTCCACGTGGAACAATTGCCTAAGATCGACGATACTGTATGGCGCTCTGAAATGTTCCACGTGGAACATTTCAGATCTTGGTGCTCAGAGGCCAAATGTTCCACGTGGAACATTTGGATTATCCAAAAAATGTTCTACGTGGAACATTTTAACAAAACTATGAACAAAATCAAGGCTTTTTGCTGGTGTCCTGGTTGGCCTTTAAACGAACGGATATCTTGGCCGGTTTAGCACCCTGCATGCCGAAAAGTCCCCTTTTCTCCTCGGAAAGGACCTTGATGATCAGATCCTTTTTTGGGACCTTGAAAAAAGCCAAAGCTTTCTGAATGGCCTCCTCCATAGTCCTCCCATCAATCTCAATCTCTAAACTATCGCTTTTTTTGATATTTTCCATTGGAATAAAAGCATGAGCACACTATTAAAAAGCCAGTAAAGCACCAAGCCTGATGGCATCTTGTAAAAAAGGAAGCCAAACAAAATGGGCATCATTATAGCCATCATTTTCTGCTGTTCCGCCATTGGATTGTTCGACGCACCAGAAGACGAAGAGGTCATCTTCTGCTGCAAAAACATAACTCCTGACATAAGGATAGGCAAAATATTTAACTCATTACCCATCAATGGTATACTTGATTTAAAAATGACCAGTCGATCAGGTTCAGAAAGGTCTTTTATCCACCCGAACGAAGCGCCCTTTAAACTCGTGTATCGCATCAAAAGCTGATAAAGCGCAACGAATACAGGGATCTGCAAGATCATAGGCAGGCACCCGCCAAAGGGATTGACCTTTTCTCTCTTGTAAAGCTCCATCGTTTCGGTATTCAGTTTTTGAGGATTGTCTTTATGTTTGATCCGGAGCTCTTCGATCTTTGGCTGCAAAGCCTGCATTTTCCGCATCGATATCATGCTCTTCATAGAAAGCGGAAAAAGCAACAGATAAATAGTCAGTGTTACCAAGATAATAGCCCAACCCCAATTACCAGTAACTCCTTGATATAACTTAAGAAAGAACAAAATAGCCCTGGAGATCGGATCAAATGTCCCATAATGAACAATGGCCTCAGCGCCCTCCCTGAATTTCTTCAAATTCTCAGGGCTCTGTGGTCCGATATAAAAACGAAAGGTATCGCCAATGGTCTCCCCGCTCCCAGCCTTGGCTGGAGTCACGTTTAATAAAAGAGCTGAAGTAGCTCCATTTTTTTCCATATCTACTTCTGATATATTAAGATGTGAAAAAACAACAACAGAAAAATATCGATCTCTTAAGCCTGCCCAATCGACTGCGCCCAGTCCCTCCCCTTCTTTTTTAGCAGCGGTAGCAGGCTTACGAACCACCACACCGCCCCTGGAGATCGCGTATTCAAAATACCGGGGATCGATCGAATTCTTGCCTTTCCCTTGATCGAGCTGGGCGACGTAAAGATCGTAATCAATTTTTTCAGAAACATCAGGCGTAATAAATGATATATTTAGCTCTAATTCATTGTTAGGCAATATGTTAAATATCTTAACAACATGAACTCCACCGGGAAGTTCGTGTTTAAACTCAATTCTATTCTCGCTCTGAACCACCTCAAAATCTTCATCAGCCCATTCAGGGACCAGTCCAATATTTTTGAAAGCCAAGGCGTCCTGTTTAGTCTTTTCTACAATTTCCGCCAAAAACCCTCCCCTGGACGAAAACCTGAAGGTACTCCATGGCCCATCTAAGTCTATTAACTCTTTATCAGCAAATGAGATATGATTATTTTTTTCGGCGGTCGGCAGGGCGACGGGCAGAAGCCCTGCAGTTTTCTCTTCTTTTTGGACGGGAAGAGGCCCTGACCCACTTATAACTTCTTTTTTTACAAGGGGTTTTGGCTTTGGCAAAAATGAAGAGTATGCCATAAGCACCAGGACCGATAAGACCATCGCAAAAAGAAATCTTTTTTCCATTATTTTATTTGACGGGATCGAAACCGCCGCAGAAGAAAGGGTTGCATCGGGCCACCCGGTTGAGACCGAGACAAGATCCTCGGGCCCAACCATATTTTTCGATGGCTTGGATCCAATAGGTCGAGCAAGAAGGAGAGAACCTGCAGCAGGGAGGAACGAAGGCCGCGCGCGTCTTTTGGTAGAGCCGCAAAAGAGCCAACAGAAGTCGGGCCATGGTCAGACCGTCAGCCGGTGACGGCCTTTTTGTCGGCGGGAACGCAGGACGCTGCGGCCGCTCCTGGTCCTCATCCGACGACGGAAACCATGTTTCCTCTTCCCGACGCGGTTTGAAGGTGTCCTGAGATTCTTTTTCATAGTTTAGAGATTATAACATACGAACTTTTCAAGTCAAGGAATTAATCCTTCGAAAATTCTCTTGCAATCCTCGCGTCCGGTTATTATAATGGCACCCCTGAGCGTTCCTGGCGCCTGACGACATCAGATCCTCCCGCTGTCGGAGGGACGGGCGCCTGTGGAAAACCTGTGGACAGTGTGGATTGGTTGTCGACGGACGCCGCTTCGCCCCACCATCGCCGGTCACCTTTATGTCTCACGCCAACAGCCTCTGGGAAAACATCTGCCAGGCGGTCAAACCGCGCATCGGAGACAGCGCCTATCAGGCCTGGTTCAAGCCGATCCGGCCGCGGATCGACGACAAAGAGAACACCCTGGTGCTCGAGGTCCCCAATGATTTTTTCAAAGACTGGGTCGCCCAGCATTATGATCTCCTGCTGCGCGACGCCCTCAAGAACATGGGGCAGGCCCTGCGGCTGGAATACCTGACCAACCCTGCGGTGGCCCAACCCCCGAAAGCCCGGGAAGCCGCGGGAGCCGAAAAGGAGAAGGGGGGACGCGCGCCGGTTTCGGGTTCCTTCCTTAACCCCAAATACACTTTTGATAACTTTGTCGTGGGCCCCTCGAACCGCTTTACCCACGCCGCGTGCGTCTCGATCGCCGATTCTCCGGCGAAGGCCTATAACCCGTTGTTCATTTACGGCAGGGTGGGGCTGGGCAAGACCCATCTGATGCAGGCGATCTGCCACCGGATCCGGCAGAAAAACCCCCAATCGAAGTTTTACTACACCCCGTCCGAAAAGTTCACCAACGAGCTCATCAACGCCATCCAGCACCGCTCGACCGCGGCCTTCCGCGAAAAATTCCGCAACATCGACGTCCTTCTGATCGACGATATCCACTTCATCGCCAATAAAGAAGCCACCCAGGAAGAGTTCTTCCATACCTTCAACGCGCTCTACGACAGCCACAAACAGATCATCATCTCCTCCGACCGGCCGCCGAAAGAGATCCAGCGCCTGGAAGAGCGCCTGGTCTCGCGGTTCGGATGGGGGCTGATCGCCGATATCCAGCCGCCTGACCTCGAGACGCGGATCGCCATCCTCAAAAAAAAGATCGAAAACGAGACGACGCCGATCCCTGACGAAGTGATCTTTTTCATCGCCGACATGGTGCGCTCCAATATCCGCGAGCTCGAAGGCGCCCTGGTGCGCGTCATCGCGTATTCCCTTCTTCAAGAACAAAAGATCAGCCTCAATATGGCCCGGACCGTCTTAAAAGACCTCCTCCATGAGGCCTCCCGCCAGATCTCCGTCGACGACATCCAGCAATCCGTGGCG
>JBFZAX010000212.1:0-3024 GCA_041308805.1 Candidatus Omnitrophota bacterium
ATCTCCCTGCTTGTCAAGAAAATAGAGATAACCATCCTCTTTCTCGACACCGACCTTAGCGACCTTCTTGGGCTTGCCGCCCTTCTTGGCGCCACGGGCCATCACCGCGCAGGAAACATCACCTTGCTTATCAATGAAGTACAGAAAACCTTTCTGCCTCTTCACGCCGACCTTCGCGACTTTCTGTGCCATCTGTAATCACCCCCCTTCGTTTGAAAAATTAACGCTAACCACCCACGCGGAGCGCGGCCCCCATCCCTTGCAGGACCGCTTCCGCTGACAAAACCGCCAGGTAACTCGTCTTGGGATTATCCGGGCTGGGCTCGTTCTCGCAGGCGATCCGGACCTGCGCCGCCTTTGACCGCACCTCCACCACATGGATGTTGCGCCGGGACCCCGGCGCGACGAAGACTTCGACGCGCGGGACGACCCGCCCACCGGCCGCCAAGCTCAATAAAGCGACGATATTGATGTTCTGGGGAAAAGCTTTCACCGCTTCCCGGGCCGTACCTTCAAAGATGCGCGTCTGGCGCCGGATCTTCTTAAGAGCGATGCCCCGGGAAACAACATAATCCGCGCCCTCAAGAGCCTTGGGCGGTTTATATGTCTTTAAAACGATCTCCTGGATCCCCGCCAGCGCCAATGCCTTGACCCCGTCAAGACCGCAGATCGCGCCGCTCGGAAAGTAGATATGCCTTTTTTTGCGCCGGGCCAACGCGGCCAAGCCGCGCTCGCGCCCCAGTATTCCCCCGACGCTCATGATCAGCACGTCCCGCCCTTTCCCGAGGGCCAACCTCGCCACTTCATGGGCCGCTTTGGCGCAAGCGGCTTCGATCACCAGATCGCTGGAAGACACGGCCTCCTGCAATGAGACCACCCGGCCCTGCCCGAGCTCCTCGCGCAACCTCCGGGCCTTATCGGGATCCTTGTCGCAAAGGGCGACGAGGGCCATCTCCTTTTTCAGCTCGCGGACGATGAACTTCCCCAGGGCCCGGCCGATGGCCCCGCATCCGACGATCCCGATCTTGATCTTTTTTTCAGCCATCTTCCCAGTATGATGCCAGGAACTATCTTGCGCGCAACAATGTATTATCGATCAGGCGCGTCCCGCCGATATAGACCGCCAGGGCCAAAAGCGCTTCTTTTTCGATCTTTTTCACAGGTCGCAGCGTTTCTTTATCAACGACCTCGATGTAATCGACGCGGGCGGCTGCGGAACGGCCGATAAAATCCCTTAAGACCGCGATCAGGCGCGACGGATCCTTTTGACCCCCGGCAACCAGACGCTCGGCCGACTTAAGCGCTTGAAACAACACAACAGCCTCCTGTCTCTCTTGGGACGAAAGATAGGCATTTCGCGAGCTCATCGCCAGGCCGTCCTTCTCGCGCACAGTCGGCAATATCCGGATCGCCACCGATACGTTGAGGTCCTTGGCCAGCTTGCGGATGATAACCGCCTGCTGCGCGTCTTTCTGGCCGAAATAGGCCCGGTCGGGCCCGATGATGTTCAAGAGCTTGCAGACGACCGTCGCAACCCCCACAAAATGGCCAGGCCGCGACCCCCCGCAAAGAAGGTCGCTATACCCTTTGACTTCTACGAATGTGGTGAAATCATCCGGGAACATCTCCCGGGCCGAAGGGGCAAAGGCGATATCGCACGCCGCGCGCAACAGGCCCAAGTCGCGCGAAAGGTCTCTGGGATACTGCTTAAAATCTTCTGCGGGGCCGAACTGGAGGGGATTGACGAAGATGCTGACGATCACCGCATCGTTCTCGCGGCGGGCCCGGCGCATCAGCGAAAGATGCCCTTCGTGGAGATACCCCATGGTAGGGACAAGGCCCACGGCCCGGCGGCGCCGCCGCAGCGCCGTTACGTGCTTTTGCAAAAGAGTGATCTTCTTGATGATCTTCATGCAGCGATCATGCTAAAGTTCCCGTCAATGCAGGTCAACTGATCTCGTCCTTACGGGGCATGGCGATCCAACAGATCAAGTAAGCCAAGCCGCCAAAACCCCAGAAGATCGCGGTCAAAAGGAATAAGATCCTGATGATCGTCGGGTCCACATTGAAATAGGCCCCGAGCCCGGCGCAGACGCCCGCGAGCTTTTTACGGGACGCATCACGAAAAAGTCTTTTCAATTTTTTTCCACCTGCCTCTCTTCTCTACTTCCGCCAACAGATGCCCGATGTCCCGGCCCAGGACAGGATGCCGCAGACGGACGGAAAGATCCGCCAGAGGCCTCAAGACGAAGATCCGCCGATGCATCAGCGGATGCGGGACCTCAAGGTCCTTATCCTTAATAACCGTCCGGCCGCACAGCAGGATATCCAGGTCGATAGGGCGAGGACTCCAACGAGGCGCCTTAAGATCGCGCCCCATATTCTTTTCGATCGTCTTGAGCCTCTTCAACAGCCGCCTCGGCCCCCAGCGCGCCTGGACCTCAACGGCCAGATTCAGATAATCCCGCTGGCCGGACGGCCCTCCCTGCGGCTGGGTCTCATAGATCGGGGAAACCTTGCGCACGCGCACGCCCCGCGTGCGCGAAAGACCCTCGATGGCAAGTCTCAGGTTTTCTTGCCGGCGACCTTTATTAGAACCGATGCCGATGTAACAGATCATGGGAATCAGTGGACAAGGTCTCAACGTCTCAAAGTCTCAACGTGGTCGATAGTCGATAGTCTATGGTCTATGGTCAAAACCAAAAAGATCGAAGTCCGAGGTCAGATGTCCGAAGCCAGATTTTTCGGACCTCCGACTTCTGACTTCCGACTTCGGTTGCGGCGATAGACAATCGACCATTGACCATTGACTATCGACTTTTTTGCTTTGGGTTCGCGGCAAGAGATCATTTTTAGAAACCATCCGGAGGTAGTCATGTTTAAGGGTTCCATGGTCGCGCTGGTGACGCCGTTCACGAAAACGGACGCGATCGATGAAAAGGCGCTGAAAGCTTTAGTGGAGTTCCACGTGGAACATGGGACAGACGCTCTTGTCCCGTGCGGCACGACCGGCGAAGCCTCGAC
>JBFZAX010000213.1:0-3239 GCA_041308805.1 Candidatus Omnitrophota bacterium
CAAGGCCCAGGCGCTCAACCGGGTGGCGACCCTGCTCTGGGGGATCAGGACTCCGAAAAAGATCCGAAGCGAGAATGGGGGCATGGAAGATAAGGCGTGGGTTATTTTGCAGGAGATGAGGGACCGCGGACTCATTTCTGAGCGGCTCTTCCAGGCGGCGAAGAACGGCGCCTTGGATATCGGCTGGAGCCGTTCCGGTAAGTCTGCCCCGGAAGGCAAGCAGGCGCAGGCAAAGTCTGAGAAAACGTCGGTCAACGAGCTGTGCCGCGTCATGGGGACAACGCCGTGGGATTCTCCGCTTTTCGATCTCAAGGCCACCACGACGCTGGACAGAACTGCCAACGAGCGCACGCAGGCTTTCCTCGCAGGCCTCTATGACGAGAAGAATCTCAGGGATCGGGCCATTTGGAAGGACCTTAAGAACGAATCGAAGGAAAGAGAGTTCGATATCAACGACATTCGTTACGCCGCGGTCGTGATGGAGAGAGGCCAAGACTATGACCTTAAGGTCATCAAGACCGATACCTGGAACGGCGAGCTGAGCCTGGTGGACGGCACCAACATCGAGCTGGGCTCGACGTCCAAGACGTTCACTTTGACTCTCTATCTGATGCTCCACGAGGATCTCTTCAATAAGTATCAAGCGGCTAACGTCGACGCCTTGAGAACCGCAAGAAGTAAGGTTTATGACCCGATCCGGCAGGAAGCCCTGGATTACATGATCGCCAGGCGCCTGAAAGGGGAGCGGGTTGAATTATCCGCGATGCTGGATTGGGCGCTCCAGAGACACGTCCCCGCCTGGCCGAAAGAATTCCGCACGGCGTTTTCTTATAAGCCTTTCGTGAATTGGACGGACAAGCATAATGGCCGCAATCCGACGGTAAGGGAGGCGTTCGCCGAGTCGGTCAACCTTTCGTTCATCCGCTTAGGCGAGATGCTTCTTAAATATTACATGGACCGTCATCTGGGATATGACAGCGATCGTCTCTTCAGGGAATCGAACCATCCCGGCCGCACGAAATATGTCCACGAGATCGTCCGTCGGGAGCGAGTTCGGACAGGCGCTGACATCGACGAGTTCATCCGGGCCGTCATCGCCAATAAGCCCGGGCTGGCCAAGAATGCTGATGTCATCGCTGAGACCATCAAGGCCATCAGGGGTGAATCCGGAGGTCGGGACCTCAAAGGATTTTTCGCGGGCTTATACAGGTGGCAAAAGGATTGGGCGGCCCGGGTCGCGGGTCTCCAGAGCCTGGCTCAATATGAAAAAGACGAGACCTTGCGCCGGATGACTGAGCGGATCATCCAGCTTTCGACCCGGCGGTGGCAGGATCCGGCCTGGGCGGCTAAACATAAGCAGAAGATCGATGACCCGGTCTATTTCCTGGTCGAGCAGGAAGTGTTTCCCGCGCAGGTCGAGAAAGAACTGCGCCGCATCGGCTTTTTGGGCCATGTGGCTGTTTCGAAAGGGACGTTCGCGACAGGGGAGTCTTCCGGGTCGCTGAAAGGGTTGACCCAGCTCTTGTCGATCGTCCAGAACGGCGGCATCAGGAAGTCCGTCGCGGAATTCGACGAGATCCGGTTCCTGCAGGGCGACAAAGGATCGACGCCTTTTACGAGGATCATCGGGCCTAAGATCATTAAAGAGAGGATCATGGCGCCAGAGACCGCGAAGGCCGTCAAAGAGACGATGCGAGGGGTGGTGTATGCGTCCATGGGCACCGGCGGCCGCCTGAGCCGGGACGACTATGTTTGGAAAGAAGGTAAGCTCAAGAGCCAGCCGGTCGTCTTCTACGGCAAGACAGGCACAGGCAACAATAAATTCTACGGTGTTCCCAAGGACCGCTCCGCCGTGTTCATGTTCATGCTCAACGATGACTATTACGGCGCGGTCATGGTTTACGTGCCCAAAGAGGACGAATCGACGCCGCCGCGGCCCATCGAGGCCGGCCGCTACACTATGATGAGCAATGTCGCCGTCGAGATCCTTAAGCAGTGGCTGCTGGAGATCGGCTGGATCGAGCAGAGAGGGAAGGCTAAGATCGTCGCGCCGGCTCCCGCGCCTGCCAAGTCCCGGCCGTCGGTCGTCGAAGAGAAATACGTCCAACCGGCGAAGGAGGTTCCTTCTCAGGCGCCGGACAGCGATAAGGACATCATCGATTTCTTGAAAGACCTGGGGGATGTTCCTCGCAAGCCCGCTGTCCCGAAAGGCCCTCCGCCGGCCCTGCCGCGTCGTTCCTCGTCTCCAGTCCGTCCCCGGCCGGGGTTTTTGTCGAGTTTCATCGTAGGGAACAGGCATGCCTGTTCCCTACACAGTGGGGCGAATCCATCTCCCGTAGGGAACGGTCTGAGACCGTTCCCTACGTCCGGCCCGCGCGACGCTGTACGTAATGCGCTGCACGCGACACGCGAATCGTATGATACGCCTTTCATTTTTCAAGAGAGCAGCAGCCCTCTCCTGACCCGGCGGGAGCTTTTGACGCTCTTGGGGCTCGGATTCGCCGCCGCAGCCGGCGTGAAGGGGATCGTGTTAGATGCTCGCCCGCAAGCCCGCGTTTTTCTTCTTTATGCTTTGCATGCGAGAGTCCAGATACAGCCGTTCTCTGAGATCGAGGCTGTTTTAGGGCCTCTTTTCGCGCGAGCGAAGGCCAAAAGGGAAAAAGTCGTTTTATTCTTGGAAAACGCCCCGGCGGTCTCTCTGGCGTTGATGCGCCAGATCCAGGCAGGGGGAGAGGGTATTCTCGGCGAGAAAGTCGAATATGACCGGACCGTGATCCGGAATTTTGAAACGCAGATGAACCAGGCGTTGAGCGAGGCCGCGCGCAGGGAAGCGCTGATGAGATTTCTGGAGGGTCAGGACCCTCAGGGCCTTGAGACGCTGAAATGGCGTTATCTTTTGCGGCAGGCCAACGAAGGCCTGTCGCTGTCCGTCAGGGTCGAAGAGTCGTCGCAGGACGTCTATCGTCGGATCCTGGAGGACATGGTCTTTGTCACGCAGACCATCCGTGACAGGATGCAGGGAAAAAGGTCCCGTCCGGTGACGGAGGAGACCGTTCAGGATTTGATCGAGCGGTATCAGAACAATCAGTTCCTCGAGCGCAGGGGCGTCCTGTTGTTGAGAGATCTCGAATACGCGCGCTTGATTCATGGCGTCGTTCAGCAGCCGGGTCGAAAGACTTTTGTCGTGCTCAGAGGCGCGATCCACCATTATGCGCTGACGCAGGCTCTCGAGGAGCTCG
>JBFZAX010000214.1:0-7377 GCA_041308805.1 Candidatus Omnitrophota bacterium
TAACCTGCCGTCACCAGACTTCGATTCTTTCAGTTTTGACCATAGACCATAGACTATCGACTGATAGCTAACGACAGATAGTCGATTGTCTATGGCCGTAAACGAAGTCAGAAGTCCGAAGTCCGCAATCCGACGTCGGACATCTGACCTCGGATTTCGATCTTTTCGGTTTTGACAATAGACTATCGACCATCGACTATAGACTTATTGAGAGGAGATTCTCCATGCCATCTTCAAGCCCTCAAGCCGCTGCGGCGGTTCCGCTTGATCTAAAAGGGGCGATAGAGTACAGCGCCGGCGCCGTCGTCAGCAAGACTCTGATCGACAGGAAGGCCGGGACGCTGACTCTCTTCGCTTTCGATGAAGGGCAGGGGCTCAGCGAACATACGGCGCCTTTCGACGCGGTCGTCCAGATCCTGGACGGCGAGGCTTCTTTGGTCATCGGCGGCAAAGAGATCGCGGCCGGCGCGGGGCAGATGGTCGTCATGCCCGCGAACGTCCCGCACGCGGTCAGGGCGGCGCAGCGTTTTAAAATGCTTTTGACGATGATCCGGTCGGCTTGAATCCCTCGGCAGCGTTCCCCGGGTTTTAACCCGGAGAAGAATGCCGCGCTGCCTCGGGAGGGAACCCGGGATGTCTTCGGCGACGCAAGCCGGGAGAACATTGCCAAAAAAAGAAAGAGGAGCCCCAGGCTTCAGTCCGGGGGTTCCACCATTCCCGGAGGGGGGAGCGTGAATTCTTATCTGTTGGCTGTTTGCACGGCGTTGGTCTGGGGCATCGTCCCTGTCTTTGAAAAAATGGGGCTGGCGAGATTGTCCCCGCCGGCGGGGATCTTTGTCCGCTGCCTGGCGGTCTTCTCCGGGTCTCTTGTCCTGTTGGCTGTGAAGCCCGGGCTCTTAGGAGAGATCAGGGGAACGCCTGTTAAGTATATATTATTGATCGCGGGCGGAGGGTTTGTGGCGAATTTCCTGGGCCAGCTTCTTTTTTATCACGCCTTGAAATCCGGCCAGGTCTCCCGGGTTGTGCCCATTGCCGGCGCCTATCCGCTGGTGGCGTTTTTGATGGGGCTGTTGATCCTGGGCGAGAAAGTGACGTTGATGAAGTCGTTGGGCATCGGCTGCGTGGTGTTCGGTCTCTTTCTGCTCCGATGAATCCCTCGGCAGCATTCTCCGGCTTTCGACCCGGGGATGAATGCCGCGCTGCCTCGGGAGGGAACCGGGGATGCTTTCGATGACGCAAACCGGGAGAATATGGCCACAAAAAGAAAAAGGCGCTGCGGACCTTGGTCCGGGGGGTTCCGCTAAAGAGCGGCTCGTCTACAAAGGGCGCGTCATCTCCGTGTGGCGGCGCGTCCAGCGTCTGCCCAACGGCCGGTCCGCCCGCCTCGATATCGTGGAACATCCGGGCGCCGTCGTGATCGTGCCTTTTTTGTCCCCGCAGCGTCTCGTATTCCTTTGGCAATATCGGCCGGCCCTGGGCGCGTATCTTTTGGAGCTTCCGGCCGGCACCCTCGAAAAAGGAGAGGCCGCGCCGGCCTGCGCCCGGCGGGAGCTCAGGGAAGAGACGGGGTTTTCGTGCCGGACGCTCAAGCGGATCGGCGCGATCTTTCCGGTGCCGGGCTATTCGACGGAGAAGATCATCCTGTTCAAGGCGACGGCTCTTTTTCCTTCTCCCGCGCAGGGCGACCCGGATGAAATCGTCGAGCGCCGGGTGCTGACCGCGGGGGAGGTTAAACGGTCGTTCCGCCAGGGGCGGATCCGCGACGCGAAGACCATCGCGGGTTTGGCCTGGTGCCGCTTGTTATGATCTCCCGTTCCTTTTCCCTTGCTCTGCGGCGGCTGATGCGTTAAAATAGAAACGCGGATAAAAGAGGAGGTAATCATGTCCGAAGTGGTCTTATTGAAGGTTTTCAGTATTTTGGCAGGGACGATCGGCGTGGCGATCGGCATCGGCCTGTTGCTCGTTCCCAGTGCCATCGCGCACATCGAGAAAAAGCTCGATACCCATTACTCTACGGATCGCTTGGAGAAGATCCTCAACGAACGCAGAGAACTTACCCGCGTTCTTCTTCAACGGCCCAAGGTCTTTGGAGCTATTTTGCTGGGGATCTCTTTTCTTCTCTTGTTGTCAAACCTGGTGTGGGCGAAGGGGGCATAGGGGCTGTTGTTCTGCGGGCCTGACGATAGAAGAGGAAAGATTTAACTTTTTACATTCTAAATAGTTGCGTCATTTTTGGGCAGCCAGAGAGTCTCTGGCTGCTTTTTTTGTCCTTTTTCTTCAGATGCCCATTTGATAAGGCGAGCCTGAGGTTCTGTCCCGCAAGCCTATTTGACGCGACCGGGCTTTTCTGTTATATTTAAATCCTGGTCTAGAGGGAATTTTCAGCCGTTTCACCAGCCCGACAGGGCTAAAAGAGGTGACCGATGATCGAGCGCTATTGCCTGCCTAAGATGGCGAAGGTTTGGAGCGAAGAGAGCAAGTTCGAAAAGATGCTTCAGTTGGAGCTGTTGGTGTGCGAGGCCTGGCATAAGTCCGGCCGGATCCCCAAAAAATCTCTGCTGGCTATTAAGGCGAAAGCCAAGATCGATATAGAGAAGATCAAGGAGCTTGAAGCCAAGACCCGCCACGATGTGGTGGCTTTTGTCAACAATCTTTCCGATAGCGTCGGGTCGGACGCGAAATATATCCATATGGGGCTGACATCCAACGATGTTCTCGATACGGCGCTGGGGTCGCAGCTGGCGCAGGCTTTTGATATTTTATTGGAGGATATGCGGCGGTTAAGCGATGCTCTCGCCAAGGCAGCCCGTAAATACAAGAATACCGTCTGCGTCGGCCGCACGCACGGGGTCCACGCGGAGCCGGCGACCTTCGGCTGGAAGATGGCGCTTTGGTATGACGAGACCCTGAGGAATACCGTCCGGCTGAAAAAGGCCCGAGAGGAAGTGGCGGTGGGCAAGCTCTCCGGGACCATCGGCACCTATACGAATATCGAGCCCGAGTTGGAAGTTTTTGTCTGCGGCAAGCTGGGGTTAGGAGTGGCGAGAGGGGCGACCCAGGTGGTGCCGCGCGACCGCCACGCCTGCGCGCTGGCGGCGATGGCGGTCACGGCAGCTTCTTTGGAAAAATTCGCCACGGAGATCCGGCATCTGCAGCGCACGGAAGTCCAGGAGGCCGAGGAGCCCTTTGGCAAGGACCAGAAGGGATCGTCGGCCATGCCCCATAAGCGCAACCCCGTGATGTGCGAGCGCATCTGCGGGCTGGCGCGCCTGGTGCGGGTCAACGCCTTTGCCGGGTTCGAGAACATCGCCCTTTGGCATGAGCGGGATATCAGCCATTCCTCCGTCGAGCGGGTCATCCTGCCGGATACGACCCTGGCGCTGGATTATATCCTCAACCAGTTCATCGAGGTGATCGAAGGATTGGCGGTCTATCCGAAGAATATGCTCCAGAACCTCAACAAGACGCACGGGGTCATCTATTCGCAACGGCTCCTCTTGGAATTGATGAAGAAGGGATTGGCACGGCCCCAAGCGTACGATATCGTCCAGAAGAGCGCCTTTCAGGCGGTGTCGTTCGGCCGCGATTTCAGAGAGGTCCTTTTGAGCGACCCCCGCGTCAAGCGGTATCTGTCCTCCGGCGAGATCATCGAGTGTTTCGATATCAAATATTACCTTAGGCATATGGTGGCTCTCTATAAAACGCTGGGGCTTGACTAGGAGCGGGATCCGACGATGGCCGGAAACCTTCTCGTCATACCCGTTCTCAATGAGGCTGAGAACATCGGCCGGCTTCTGGACGGGATCCTGGGCCTGGGCCGCGGCGATCTCGATGTCCTCGTCGTCGATGACCATTCGACGGATGAGACCCGCCGCCTCGTGCTCGAGCGCTCTTTGCGCGCCCCTGCTGTCCGCCTCATCGATAATCCTTCCCCCGAACACGGCTTAGCCCATTGCTATAAGGCCGGATTCCGTTACGCCCTGGAGAGGAGCTATGAATGGGTCCTGGGGATGGACGCGGACCTTTCCCATGATCCGGCAGACCTGGTTCGCCTGCTCGACGCGCGGGAAACGGCGGATTGGATCGTGGGGTCCCGGTATATCCGGGGCGGCCGCGCGAAGGGCTTAGGGTTTTTCCGCCTGGTTCTCAGTCTCTTGGCCAACGGTTATCTGCGCCTGCGGTTCCGTTTGCCCGTGAGGGACCTGACCAGCGGTTTGAATTGCGTCAGGGCGGGGATATTGCGCTGGCTGGACGCGGATTCTTTGAGGACCAAGGGGTTCGCGTTCCAGGTGGAGATCAAGGCGATGGCTTTGCGCCGGGGGTGCCGTTTGCGCGAGATCCCGATCCGCTTCCACAAGCGGCGCGCCGGCCGGTCGAAGTTCTCTTTCGCCATCATCGCAGAATCGGTCCGGCGGCTCTGGAATCTGGATGAGAATTTAAGATAAGGGACGAGAATTTTTAACGCGAATTTGCGCGAATCCAACGCGAATGAACGCGAATTAGTCGATAGTCGATGGTCAATGGTCGATTGTCTATGGCCAGAACCGAAGTCGGAAGTCAGAAGTCGGAAGTCCGAATAAGCGAAAAGGCTCGGTTTTAGGTTACGAAGGTTAAGAAAGTTAAGGAGGTTAAGAAGGCTGCTGAGAGAAAAGGCAAAAGACAAAAACTTGTCTTAAACATCTTCTCTTTTCAGTTTAACGTAACTTCCTTAACCTGTTGTCATCGGACCTCGGACTTCCATCCTTTTGGTTTTGACAATAGACAATAGACCATAGACTATCGACTACGTTGAGACTCATCGTTCGGGTAAGTTGATTTCCGGTCCTATTTCTGGTATAGTTAAAATCTCTACAATACACCATTTTGGGGGTTTTGCTTCTTCCCTCCGAACCAGCAGGTTCCGCAAAAATTGAGATCTCCCGCGGCTTGAGTGTATTCTCATGCTGATGGCGGGTTTCTGCGCTCCGGCCATGTATTGGCGTATCGAAATCAGGGATAAAGAGGGGGTCTACAGCTCGCTGCGCGAGTCGTTGACCGCCCAACTGCGCGGTTTCGGGCTTTCCGATGTCGAGGACGCCCGGGTCGAGAGCGTCTATTTCCTTATCGGCGACCTGAAGCGCGAACAAGCCGACCGGATCGCCCGGGACCTTCTTGCCGATACCGTCACCGAGGCGTACGACCTGTACGATGATCGCCGGACGCCGCCGGTGCCCGACGGATATGAGATCCTGCAGGTCCTTCATAAACCCGGCGTCATGGACCCCGTTGAAGAATCAACGCTCAAGGGGATCCGCGATCTGGGGGTCGGCGGCGTGACGGCGGTGCGGACCGCCAGGAAGTATCTCATCAAATGCCGCTCTCCGCGCGAAAAGATCCTGGCCGCGGCCGAAAAACTCCTCTACAACAAACTCATCCAGCAGGTCTTGCCGCTCCAGGAACATTCCCTGCGCGATTTCTCCGATCTGCCCGGCTATCGTTTTTCCCTTAAGACCGTTGATCTCCTGAAGGCGGATGACCGGGAGCTCAAGCGTCTGAGCCGGGAAGGCCAGCTGTATCTGAACCTCGCCGAGATGCGGCATATCCGCGATTAGTTCGTCCGCCTGAAGAGGGATCCCACGGATTGCGAACTTGAGACGATCGCCCAGACGTGGTCGGAGCATTGCGGCCACAAGACGTTCCGAGGGACGATCGAATACCGGGAGAAGGTCGCCGGCCGCAAAGGCCCCCAGCGCTTCGTCAAGAAGATCGGCTCGAAGCGCATCTCCAATCTGCTGAAGTCCACCATCATGAAGGCGACCCGGGAACTGCGTAAGCCTTATTGCGTCTCTGTTTTTAAAGACAATTCGGGCATCATCAGGTTCGACGAGTCGTTCAACGTCTGTTTTAAGGTCGAGACCCACAATCATCCTTCGGCCCTGGAGCCTTATGGCGGAGCGAACACGGGCATCGGCGGGGTCATCCGCGATCCGCTGGGCACCGGCCTGGGCGCCAAGCCGATCCTGAACACCGATGTTTTTTGTTTCGGGCCGCTCGACACGCCTCAAGGGCAGCTGCCGGCAGGCGCGCTGCATCCGCGCCGCGTCATGAAGGGGGTCGTGAGCGGGGTGAGGGATTACGGCAACAGGATGGGGATCCCGACCGCCAACGGCGCGGTCCTTTTCGACGAGCGTTTTATCGGCAATCCTCTGGTGTATTGCGGGACGGTAGGCATCCTGCCGAAGGAAAAATCATTCAAGAGAGTCAAGTCCGGGGATCAGGTCGTCGTGGTGGGAGGCCGCACGGGCCGGGACGGGATCCACGGAGCGACTTTCTCGTCGGGCGAGCTGACGCATGAATCCGAGATGGCCTCTTCCGGGGCCGTGCAGATCGGCAACGCCATCACCGAAAAGAAGATGCTCGACGTCTTGCTTAAGGCGCGCGACCGGGGCCTGTACGACGCCATCACGGATTGCGGGGCCGGCGGCCTTTCGAGCGCCGTCGGAGAGATGGGGCAGGAGCTGGGGTGCCGCGTGCATCTGGAGCGCGTGCCCCTGAAGTATCACGGCCTCAGCTACACCGAGATCTGGATCTCCGAGGCCCAGGAGCGGATGGTCCTGGCGGTGCCGCCGGAAAAGATCCGGGCGCTTTGTGAGGTCTTCCGCGCCGAGGATGTGGAGGCCACGGTCTTAGGCGAGTTCACGGATACCAAAAAGCTGGAACTTTTCTACGAAGGGAATCCCGTCGCGTGCCTCGACATGGGCTTCTTGCATGAGGGCGCTCCCAAGATCGTCAAAAAAGCGGTTTGGACCCAGCGGTCGGCTCCGTCGCGGGCCGCGCGGCCGCCCCGCGATCTCACCAAGACGCTGCTGGACCTTTTGAGCCATCCTAATATCGCTTCGAAGGAGTGGGTCATCCGCCAGTATGACCACGAGGTCCAGGGGGCGACGGTGCTCAAGCCTCTCGTGGGCGTCGCCGATGATGGCCCTTCGGACGCCTGCATCATCAAGCCGCGCTTCGATTCTTTCAAGGGTCTCGCCGTTTCCAACGGGATCAACTTCCGGTACGGCGATATCGATCCTTATTGGATGGCGGTCAGCTGCGTTGAAGAGTCGTTGCGGCAGATCGTCGCGGTGGGCGGCAGCCTGAGGCAGGCGGCGATCCTGGATAATTTCTGCTGGGGGAATCCCGACAAGCCGGACCGCCTCGGCGCGCTCGTCCGGGCGGCCTTCGGCTGTTATGACGCGGCTAAGGCGTTCGGCGTGCCGTTCATATCGGGGAAAGACAGTCTTTATAACGAATACAGCGTCGGCCGCAAGACCATGGCGATCCCCGGGACGCTGCTCATCTCCGCTATTTCCGTCATGGAGGATGTGCGGCGGGCGGTCTCCATGGACCTCA